>CALMCK010000240.1 GCA_937862845.1 uncultured Burkholderiaceae bacterium
AAAGTGCAGCCGTGCGACCAAGCATGCGCCGTTATTTTAAAAACAGTTGATAGGCAGGATTGTCCGACTCGTCCCAATACCTGAATCCCAGCGTGGGGATGAATTTTTTAAATGCGGCTCTGTCGGCGGGCGGCACTTGGATGCCGACCAAAATGCTGGCAAAGTCGCCGCCTTGGTTGCGGTATTGAAACAATGAGATGTTCCACAGCGGTGAAATCGACATGAGAAAGCTAAACAGTACGCCCGCGCGCTCCGGGAATTCGAAGCGATAGAGCAGCTCGTTGTCCGCAGGTGCTGCGCCGCCAATCATGTTGCGGATGTGTTGTTTGGCAAGCTCGTTGTGGGTCAAATCGACGTGCTCGAATTTCTTTTTGGTGAGCTTGTTGGCGATTTTCAATGAGTCGCCATGATCAGAGATGGCGATGCCGACCATGATGTGCGCCGATTGGGTGACATTCATGCGGTAGTTGAATTCGGTGATGCTGCGGTGTTCGCCGAGCAAGTCGCAGAGTTTTTGGAACGAGCCGCGCGCTTCTGGAATGGTGACGGCGAACAGCGCTTCGCGCGCCTCGCCCATTTCGGCCCGATCGGCAACGAAACTCAATCGGTTGAAATTGGTGTTGGCACCCGATGCGATGGCGACGAGGTGTTGGTTTTTCACGCCTGTTTTTTCGACATAGGCCTTCAAGCCAGCCAATCCCAGCGCACCCGATGGCTCAAGAATCGAGCGTGAGTCGAGGAAGACATCGCGCATCGCCGAGCAAATCGCATCGGTGTCCACGAGAATGATGTCGTCAACGTATTTTTGCACGAGGCGAAAGGTTTCTTTGCCCGGTGTTTTGACTGCGGTGCCGTCGGCAAAAATCCCAACCTCTTTGAGTGTGACCACCCTACCTTTGGTTACTGACTGCGCCATCGCATCGGAGTCAACCGACTGCACGCCGATGACTTTGACCTCGGGCCGTATCGCTTTGATGTAGGCAGCGATGCCAGCAATCGCACCACCCCCGCCAATCGGCACAAAAATCGCATCGAGTGGTTTGCCATGTTGGCGCAAAATCTCCATCGCCATGGTGCCCTGACCCGCAATCACGTCTGGGTCGTCAAATGGATGAACAAACGTGAGTTTGTGCTTTTTTTCCAATGTCGTCGCGTGATCATATGCATCGTTGTACGAACCACCGTGCAGCACGACGCTGATGTATTCGCCGCCGAAACGTTTAATCGCTTCGATTTTAACGGTGGGCGTGGTTTCTGGCACGACGATGATGGCTTTGCACTTAAGATGTGAGGCGCAGTAAGCGACGCCTTGTGCGTGGTTGCCTGCGGAGGCGGTGATAACGCCTTGCTTGAGTTGCTCTTTGCTCAACTGCGCCATTTTGTTGTACGCGCCGCGAATTTTGTATGAAAAAACCTCGTGGTGGTCTTCACGTTTTAAGTAGACATGATTATTGAGGCGCTGTGAGAGTTGTGCGGCCATTTCGAGCGGCGTTTCTTGCACGATGTCATACACCCGTGCGGTCAAAACTCGTTTTAAATAATCAGTGGGGGCAGTTTGTGGCATGATGCGAATTCTTTACAAAATTGTGTTGTATAAAGACATAGAGTAACAGTTTACAGGTCTGCGCTCAAGCGCTGCGCCATTTACATTTCAACGGGTTCACTATGCCTCCTTGGTTGTCCGACGCTTTAACTTACTTCTCATTGCCGCAGGTGGGCTTGCCTGCGATTTTTTTCGTGTCGTTTTTGTCTGCGACGATTCTGCCTTTGGTGACCGAGCCTGTGCTGTTTGGTTTCGTCAAACTCAATCCCAATCAATTTTGGCTCGCCGTCATCATCGCCACCATCGGCAACACACTCGGTGGCATGACCACATACCTCATGGGCTATGGTGCAAAAAAAACGCTCTCGACAGGGAAGCCCACCCAACATCTGCTGTGGCTGCAACGCCTCGGCGCGCCCGTTCTGCTGCTCTCATGGGTGCCGCTCATCGGCGATGCACTGTGTGCGATGGCGGGCTGGCTCAAGCTGCCTTGGCGCGGTGTTTTGTGGTGGATGGCGCTCGGTAAGTTCATCCGTTTCGCTTTATTCACCGCAGCTCTGCTGTGGCTGCCCGATGGATTTTGGCACAGCCTTTGGCCGTTTTAAAAACGCTGAATTAAAAAATCGCCCATTCAAATGAATGGGCGATTTTTTTGGAGAGCACCTCAAGCTTACTCGGCATCTCGATAGGCAGCTGCGATTTCTGCATTGCGTTTTTTCTCTTGTTTTTGCATCCAGATACTGCCTGCGATGAGCACAGCACTGACGACAAACACAATAATCGCACCCAATGCATTGAGCAAGGGTTTCGCACCTTGACGGGCATTGTCGAGAATCACATTCGGTAATGGCTTCACACCAGGGCCGCTCAAAAACTGTGATATCACCACATCGTCAAATG
>CALMCK010000241.1 GCA_937862845.1 uncultured Burkholderiaceae bacterium
CCCGACGTCTGCCCGACCACGCTCGGCCACATGAAGCAAGTCATGACACAGCTTGGCGATGATGCGGCTAAAGTGCGTGTGGTGTTCGTCACCCTCGACCCAGAGCGCGACAGTGCGCAGGTCATGCGCGAATACATGGCCGCGTTTGATTCGAGCTTTATCGGCGCGCGTGCGGATTTGGCCACCACGACCGAGTTGGCCAAAGGTTACCAAGTGACTTTCGAAAAAATCGGCAACCCCGCCATGTACATGCTCAAACACAGCGCCAACACCTACATCATCGACACCGCAGGCAAAACCCGCGTCTCGATTCCATACAACACCGATGCGTCCAGCATCGTTCACGACGTGCGTCAGCTGCTCAAATAATATGTCACAAACCACCAAACTCATCGTCGGCCTCGGCAATCCAGGTGCAGAGTACGAGCACACGCGGCACAACGCTGGCTGTTGGCTGCTCGACGCGCTCGCGCGTCAATACGGCGTCACACTCTCGCCCGAATCGAAATTCCATGGGCTCGCCGCGCGTGCGCGTGTGAGTGGTGGCGATGTCTGGTTGTTGCAACCGATGACGTTTATGAACCGCTCGGGCGGCTCGATTGCCGCACTGGCCAGTTTTTATAAAATCGCACCCGCAGATATTATTGTGTTGCACGACGAGCTCGACATCCCTGTCGGCACAGCGAAAATTAAAATCGGCGGCTCAACAGGCGGCCACAACGGCCTCAAAGACACGCAAGCCAAACTCGGCACCGACCAGTTTTGGCGACTGCGCATCGGCATCGACCATCCGCGCCACAGCAGCATCCCGCTGCAACCCGTCGCCGACTACGTGCTGCGCGCGCCGAAGTCTAACGAGCGCGAACTCATCGACAAAGCCATTGATAAAGCACAGGACATGATGCCCGATTGGTTGGCGGGCAACTTTGAAAAAGCCATGCGTGAATTGCATCAAAAATAACCGTCAGAAAAAATCCGCACACCACCCACCGTATTCAATTGTCATGCGCCATCAACAAAAAAAGTAAAGTACAAGCAATTGAGGAAAAAAGTTCTCACAAAACACTCGGTGAATTTGAATAAAATGGCGCACGCGTTGACCGCCCAGCGCATACTCGCTTAAAATGGGTTTCGTTATACTTTAATCACAGGGAATTAGTTCATGAAAAAACACATCACCATCGCCTTGGCCATTTGCCTGGGCTTGACTATATCGGGTTGCGGCAAGATTGGTAAGGAAGTGACCAAAAAAACCAACAGCGACTCAAGTGCGTCGGCCAGCAGCAGCCAAGACAACGATGAAGTCAAAAAGAACAACGCTTACGTGCGACTTAACAACATCAGCATCCGTGGCTACACAGACGAGCTTGATGAAATAGACGAAGGTTTGAACAGGTTGCGTAAAGGCGATATTTCATACTTCAACGTCTCAGCAGTGTCGGGTTCAGAATCTGCCTTGAAATTTGCCAAAGAGGCGATGGCGATTGGGTTTGACATGAAAGAAGTCGATGCCAGCGCACAAACGCTCGCCACTGAAATCGAAGCGGCTTTACCTGCTTTAAGAGAGATGGAAGACTACAGCAGAACCAAGGCTTTTTTAAGTGATAACGGCGCGAAGCTGAAACAAAATGCCGATACATGGCGTGCGACTTTGACCAAATTGGAAACGGCCAATGAGGCTTTTCTCACAACCTTTGAAGCTTATCAACGCAAGCGTGACACAGAGCGCTTGGCCACCATGGACAAAAACACGGTTGAATACCACAGCCTGAAAACCATGCTGGATGCGCAAATCATGCTGGATGTTTTTCATGAAGTAACGCCCGAAGACAAAGCATCGGTGGCGAAATTTGAAACGGCCATCAACACGTTTGGCGAATCAAACAAAGTCTACGGTGATTTCATAAGCAGCAACGATCCTGACGGCACTAAATTTGACAGCGATTGTAAATCACAAAATGGCGAGCTCAATGAAATGGTCGGTTCAGCGCGGGAGTTTATCTCAAGACTGCGAGACTTCTCGAACACGTCAGGCTCTCGTGAAATTTTCATCAACCAATCTGCGGGTAATGTGGTCTCCAATTACAACAGCGCGGTGGGTGATTCTTGCCAAGCCAAGAAATAATCGAAAGGCGCAGGACGTCATAACCTGAATGGCCAGACCAAAAAACACCGAGAAATTTCTCGGTGTTTTTTGGTTTTTAGTGCGGGGTTAGCATTCGGTGGCGCACCAGCACTTGGCTGGCATCGCGGATTTTTTGATCAATAAACCGCTGAGCCAAGGTGTGCGCGATGTACACCGAGCGGTGTTGGCCGCCCGTGCAGCCAATGCCGACAGTGAGGTAGCTGCGATTGTCCGCTTCAAACCGGCTGAGCCAGCGTGTGATGAAGTGTTCAATGTCCTCAATCATGCGCTCGCTGTCGGGCTGCGCGTTTAGAAACTTTTGCACAGGCGCATCCAATCCTGTCTGTGGGCGCAGTTCAACATCGTAATACGGGTTCGGCAAACAGCGCACATCAAACACAAAATCAGCGTCCATCGGAATGCCGTGTTTAAAACCGAAAGATTCAAACAACACGGTCAAACCTGTTTTCTTTAAGTCCAATAAATCTTTAATCCATTGTTGCAGCTGGCGCGCCTTGAGCGTGCTGGTGTCAATCACCGCAGAGATTTGCAACAAAGGCATCAGCCGCTCGCGCTCGAGTTGTATCGCGTCGTACAGCGACACATCGCTCGCTTCGTCTTTGCGCGACAAGGGGTGGCGGCGGCGGGTTTCTGAAAAACGTTGCACCAGCGCGTTGTCATTGGCGGTGAGAAACAGCGTGTGCACATCAAAACCCTGCTGCTCAAACGCAGCGACTTGGTCGGGCAGCTTGCTAAAGTCTGTCGATGAGCGGGCGTCGATGCTGATGGCGACCTGTGTTTGCGCCTGCACGCCCAGTGTGGAAATGAGATTGGGCAATAAATTGGCGGGCAGATTGTCTACGCAGTAGTAGCCTGCGTCTTCGAGTAAATTAAGGGCGACGCTTTTGCCTGAGCCAGACAGACCTGTGACGAGGACGATGTGCATGTGGGGGTTTCAGTGTGGTTGTTGCAGGGCGTGTTTAAATATCGCCTTGCATGTTGTTGGTGTGATCGAGTGACAGATTGTGCTGATTTTGATCGTCCATGGCCTGTCGTTGTCGCTCCATGAAGTCTTTGAGCGTGTCGATGCCACGCAGTTGCAACACGGTGTTGCGCACAGCGGCTTCGAGCAGCACGGCGAGATTTCGCCCAGCGGCCACGGGCAACACCACTTTGCGAATGTCGACGTCGAGCACTTCTTCGGTCAATGTCTGCGATGGTAAACGCTCGTACTGCGATTCTAATTCTGAGCGGCGCACCAGCTGGACGATGAGGCGCAGTTTGATTTTTCGGCGCACGGCGGTTTCACCGAAAATCATTTTGATGTCGAGCAGGCCAATGCCGCGCACTTCGAGGAGGTTTTGCAGCAGTGGCGGACAACGCCCTTCGATGTAATCGGGCGCTGTGCGTAGCAGCTCGACCGCATCGTCGGCGACCAAGCCGTGGCCGCGACTGATGAGCTCAAGCGCCAGCTCGGATTTGCCCAATCCCGATTCGCCATGAATCAAAACGCCCACGCCCAACACATCCATCAGCACGCCGTGGCGCGTGGTTTGCTCGGCAAACAAGCGATTGAAGTACACGCGCAGAGAGTCGATTAAATCGGCGGCGGTTTCTGGGCTGGAAAACAGCGGAATGCTGTGGGCATTGCACCACTCAATTAAAAAATCGGGCGGTGGAATGCCATCGCCGATAAAAACTGCAGGCGGCTCGCCATAAGTTAAAAAATCATCGAGGTATTCAATGCGTTTCTCGTGTGACAGCCAGTTGAAATACGTTTGCTCGGATTTGCCGATGACCTGTATGCGCTCTGAATGAATTAAGTTCAGATGGCCGACCAAATCGGCTGAAGCGGCACGGGATTTGGCGAGAATGCGAAATGCACCGTCTTGCCCCGCACACCAGTTGAGTTCGAGGCGTACGGCGACATCGTTGTATAAGGTGGAGATGGATTGCATGGCATCCTCTGAAAAAATGACTGGGTGTTGCGGTGAAAAACAAACGGCTCATGTTGAGCCGTTTTAAAAAATCAATGGTTGCCTCGGCGTGCGGGCTGCCATGTTTGCACCAGTTGCAAAATCTCACCCGCAGTGCTGGCCGATTTGAGCGTGTCGCGCAGGGCTTTGTCCGAAAGCAGCTCGGCGAGCTCGGATAAGATTTCCAAATGTTGCTGGGTGGCTTGCTCGGGCACGAGTAAAAACACCAAAAAAGACACGGGCTGTGCATCGGGCGCATCAAAAGCGACAGGGTTCGCGAGGCTGACAATCGCCGCCGTGGCTTCCTTGAGGCCTTTAATGCGGCCGTGCGGGATGGCAACGCCTTGCCCCAAGCCCGTTGAACCCAAGCGCTCGCGCGCCAGTAAGCTGTCAAACACCTTGCTGCGCTCAATGTTTTGTTGGTTTTCAAACATCATGGCCGCGTGTTCAAACACACGTTTTTTGCTGCTGGCATCGACGTTCAGGTCAATGTTGGTGGCGGGTAGAAGTTTTGCGAGTAAATTCATAGAGACTCAATCTGGCTGGAGGTTAGGGGCACATTATAAACAATTCTGTGCGCTTGTTATCACGAATGTTCAAGCGGCAATCGCAATTTGTCGGATTTCAAAAAATTGAAGGCTCGCGCAGTGGCAAGGGGATAAATCGATTGAGCAATGGATTGCTCATAAAGGCGGCATTGGTCTTTGAGCCAGTCGGTGAAAATCATCAGCTTGTCGCTTTGATGGCTGCGGTTCGGCCACACCATGTGGTAGCTCGCCGTGTGCGCTGCGATGATGCGGGTGACTGGGCGCAGCCAACCTTGACGCAGCCACAGCTCAGCAATCGAGAGGCGGGTCAATGTCGCCCCCAAGCCGCTGCGTGCTGCCTCAAGCGCCAGATTGGAATCGTTGACAATAAACGATGGCGATGGTGGCGGCACATCCAAGCCTGCGGCCAAACTCCAGTGCGACCAACTCTCATTGGCCGTGATGAAGCGATTGACGGCGAGCGTTTCGCTCGGTGTTTGTGTTGGTGAAAATCGCTCGTCATCAGGCGCAGCCACTAAAAGCTGTTGTTCAGACATCAACCACTCGCTGTGTGCGCCAGACGACTCGACATTGCCAAACCGAATCGCACAGTCCGCGGGTGACTCATCAAAGTCGACCATCTCCAAACTCGCCATCAGCTCAATGGTCCAGTCGGGGTGTAAGGCATAAAAACCCGCCAAACGCGGTATCAACCAATGCGTGGCAAATGATGGCAATACCGCCACCGTCAAGTGTTCCGCTTGCGTGCGCATGGCGATTCGCCGTGTGGCACTCGCCACCTGTGACAGCGCTTGACGCACCTGATACGCATACGCTCGGCCATCGGATGTCAGCACCATGCGACGAGTGCTGCGGTCGATGAGGGCGATGCCCAGATGGGATTCGAGCAGCTTAAGCTGATGGCTGACCGCGCTGTGTGTCACGTGCAGCTCCTGTGCGGCACGCGTCACACTGCCCAAGCGGGAGACCGCTTCGAAAGAGCGCAGGGCGGGCAGAGGCGGTAGTTTGAGCATATTGCCAATCAGTGGGTGAGGTGTAACGGTGTGTGCTGTGAGACATGTCTCGCAGCACACACCATCCGCAGCAGTTTTAAATTTTCGGTATATCTGCCACAGTTTCAAAAACAACTGGGCCATTGAGCACATATCGTTTGATTTCGACAGCGCGCATGTCTAGAATGAACGGCATCGCACCAATGGTTGTTTTCGACGCATCACGCGCCAATGTCGACAAAGGTTACATGAACGTGTCGCATTTGTCGATGGTTTCGGCCTTTAAGTGACACAAACATCGCTTTTTGCGTGCCGTGAAAGCAACGGCGATTATTGACACATCTTATTCAGACAAAGCGCCGCCAGCCAATATGTTGACATCCTACGTTTCGCCCACTGTGTATCTTAAACTCATCGCCACCACTATTTTTTGGGGGGCGACTTGGGTCGTCGCACACATATTGGTGGAGGAGGTGCCGCCTTTCACAGCGTCTTTTGTGCGTTTTGCCATCGCTGTGGCGGCTTTGGCGTGGTTTGTTTGGGACAAAGAGGGGCGTTTTCCACCATTGACGCGCCATCAGATGGGCACGGTGTTTTGGCTGGGCTTTATCGGGGTTTTTCTGTACAACTATTTTTTCCTCACCGCCATGCAGCACATCACGGCAGGTCGTGGTGCGTTGGTGATTGCGCTTAATCCAGTGCTCACGGCATTGGTCGCGTGGCTGTGGTTCAAAGAAGGCATCACCGCACGCAAGCTGCTCGGCATTGTCGTGGCGCTCTCGGGGTGTTTGTTGGTGATCTCCAAGGGGCGCTTTGAAGAAATCCTCAACGGCGGTCTGGGCATCGGTGAGTTGTTGGCGATTGGTTGCGTGGTGACGTGGGCGTTTTATACGTTCATTGGGCGTTACGCGACGCGGACGCTCTCACCATTGGTGGCGACGTTTTATGCTTGCTTGGTGGGCTGCGTGATGCTCGGTGTCGCATCCATCAGCGAAGCGCCGTGGACTTTGGTGGGGCATTTTTCGACCAAAGCGTGGTTCTCATTGTTGTTTCTGGGGTTTTTTGCCACAGCCTTGGGCGGCACGTGGTTCACGGATGCGGTCAAAGAAATTGGCGCCACGCGCACCGCGCCGTTTATCAATCTCACGCCGATTTCAGGTGTGCTGCTCGGTGCCTTGGTTTTAGAAGAGCGTTTGGATCGCGTGGTGCTCATCGGCGGCGCGTTGACGATTTTTGGCGTGATGTTGACGGTGTACCAAAAGAAACAGAAGCGTTGATGCTGGGCGTGTGTTGACAAGCGCATCATGCGAGCAGTGTCTGAGGGGCTGAATAATTGCGGTTCAGATAGCTTGACGAAAAAAGAACCGAGCGCTTGCTCGATTTTTTGGCGGGCATATGAGCTTGAGTTTGTGCGTCAATCGGCTTTATCGCGCGCCGCATACGCGCACACGCCTTGCACAACTTTCACCATGCGGGTGTCGTCGAGTCTGTCGTAGGTGTCGCTGCTTTGGTGGTATTTAAAGTCGAATCTTTGGTATGGGCGGAAAAGCCGTGGGAATTGTGGGGTAGATGGCTTATAATGTCTGTTGATTTTTTAAGCGCAGCAACAAGGAACCAAGCAATGAGCAAAATCGCTATTTACCCGGGCACGTTTGACCCACTCACACGCGGCCATGAAGATTTGATTCGCCGTGGTGCGAAAATGTTTGATAAAGTCGTGGTGGGCGTCGCGGACTCTCGCAATAAAAAACCGTTTTTTGAACTCGATGAACGCGTCGCCATCGCCCGCGAAGTGCTCGGCCACAACCGCAATGTCGAGGTGGTCGGTTTCACGGGTTTGCTCAAAGACTTCATCCGCGAACACGAGGGTGATGTAATTTTGCGCGGCTTGCGCGCGGTCTCTGATTTTGAATACGAATTCCAAATGGCGGGCATGAACCGCTATCTCATGCCTGACATCGAAACGATTTTCATGACACCATCGGACCAATATCAATTCATCTCAGGCACCATCGTGCGTGAAATCGCCTCACTGGGCGGCGACATCAGTAAGTTTGTCTTCCCAACCGTCGAGGCGGCGATCAAGGCCAAATACGCACAGAAGGCCGAATAATGGCACTCATCATCACCGAAGACTGTATCAATTGCGATGTCTGCGAGCCCGAGTGCCCCAACAATGCCATCAGCATGGGCCCGGAAATCTACGTCATCAACCCCGACATGTGCACTGAGTGCGTCGGTCACTTTGACGAACCGCAATGTCAGGTGGTCTGCCCTGTCGATTGCATTCCCAAAGATGACAATCATGTGGAAACGACTGAGCAATTGCAAATCAAATATGAAAAGCTGCAACAAAACCCACCGCGTTAACGGTTAACGCGCTTGCTAAATCGCGCGTCATCGGCGAAAAAAACCGCTGTGGATTCAATCCGCAGCGGTTTTTTTGCGCTCTTTTGTCGTGGCGCAATCAGCGCATCACGCGCCACGACACCAGCGCGCCCAGCGCATATGCAAGTATATCCATGGGATCAAATGTCGCGCCGAGCACGATGACGGCGAGACGATTTGACTCTAGGCCGAGCAATGCGGGCAGATGGAAGTATTGCAACACCTCAATCACACAGGCAAACACAAACACCGACCATGCTGCGGTGCGCGCGGGCAGTGCGCAAACTGTTTTGAGCAAAGCATACAGCAACACCACCACCAACACGTCGCCGATAAACGGCCGCACAATGCGGTCGTGCATGAAGCGCGCGATGAAGATTTCAATGGCGAGCACGAAGAGCGCGATGAAAAAATAGCGGCGATTGAAGGTCAAGTTAAAAGAAGCTGGGCGCATGTGCGTGAGAAGTGTGATGCAAGGGCATCACATCGTGAATGAGTCACCCAGATAAACGCGGCGCACGGCTTCGTTGTCGACGATTTCTTGCGCGTTGCCATGCGCGAGCACAGAGCCTTCGCTGATGATGTAGGCGCGGTCGCAAATGCCGAGGGTTTCGCGCACGTTGTGGTCGGTGATGAGCACGCCGATGTTGCGCTCGACGAGAAACTGGATGATTTTTTGGATGTCGCCCACCGCAATCGGATCGACACCCGCGAACGGCTCATCGAGTAAGACAAAGCGCGGACGCGTCGCGAGCGTGCGAGCGATTTCGACACGGCGGCGCTCGCCACCTGAGAGCGAAGGCGCGGGACTGTGCAGGATGTGGCCGATTTGTAAGTCTGCCACAAGCTTGTGGATGTCTTCGTTGACACGATTGCGTGAGAGTTTTTTGCCATTCTCATCGCGTTGCAGTTCGAGCACCGCGCGGATGTTTTCCTCAACGGTCAGCTTGCGAAAAATCGATGGCTCTTGTGGCAAATATGAAATGCCCAGCGCGGCGCGCTTGTGTATCGGTAAACGCTTCAGGCTGTCGCCATCGATCAGGACATCGCCCGCATCCGCACCGACCAAACCGACGACCATGTAAAAGCATGAGGTTTTGCCTGCGCCATTCGGGCCGAGCAGGCCGACGACTTCACCGCTTTTGACGTTGAATGACACATCTTTGACGACGGTGCGCGCGCCGTATTGTTTGCGCAGATTGGTGATGGTGAGTTCGTGGTTCATGTGGTGTTTATTTGGTGGCGTTGGAGGTCGGTGTGATGGTGACTTGGGTGCGGCCAGACACGCCTGGCACGACGCGTGATTCAAAAACTTCAGTGAGCTGATTGTAAACCAACTCATCGCCTTTGACTTCGTCAATGAGTTTGCCTGCGGGTGTGAGGCGGCGCATGATGGCGTTGCGGCGAAGCAAAATGAGGTTTTGTTTGCCGTCGTAAATCAGCTCTGAGCCGTAGGCGTCGAGCCACTCGTTGCTGCCCTCGCGCTGCTGGCGAAAATGCACAAGCCCTTTGGCACCACCTTTGGCGGTGGCGTATTGATAGCCTTCTGGGTCGATGATGGTTTCGATGTGCGCCGATTCAATCGTCATATTGCCTTGTTTGAGGATGACAGTGCCGTCGAATGTGCTGGTTTGCTGCACGTCGTTGTAGGTGGCGCTGTCGGCTTCGACGACGAACGGCATGTTGCGATTGGTCGGTGCCGCTGACAGCAGGATCGGGGCGGTGAGGAGAAGGGCGAGGAGTGTGCGTTTCATGTGAAATCCTTATGGGGCGGGAGCGGTTTTGGCTTCGTTGACCAAAGTCGCTTTGATGCGGGTGTTGGGCGTGCCGCCCATTTTGAGGTCGCGTAGAACATAGTCGTATGAAAAACCCGTGCCGTTGGCCACGGTTTGACCGTGGTTGAATTCAAATGCTTGATCGCTGCTGGCCAAGTCGTTGTATAAGTCAATGTTCAATAGCTCTGTGCTCAGGTGCATGGCGGCCGAGTCGGCTGCGGCGGCGCGATTGATGATGACATTGCCCGTGAGTTTGACGGTGTGCAGCTCGTCATTCCACACGCCATCGGTGGCGGTGGCGGTGACCACTTCGCCGCCGTCTTTGGGCGTGGCGGTGACGGTGACGTCTTTGACGGTGGCGTTGTTGGTGCCAAAATGATCGGCTTGCTTGGCGGTGACAATGTAGCTGACTTGGCCGTTTTTACCCGTTTGACTCACTTCGAGGCCAGAGGCGAAGGCATTGACCAACTCGGGATTTTTGTTCGGGTTGGCAGCGGCGGTGTCGTTGCTGTTGGATTTGACCAGCCAATAGCTGCCCGCCGCGACGGCGATGAGCACCAACAAATAGATGAAATTGGGCAGATGAAAACGCAGCCAGTAGCGCCATTTGGATGGTTGTGGATTGAACTTCGAAGTCATTGAATCTCCAAGCTGGGGCGTTCACCATCGCCCAAATAGGCGGCATAGGCGGTGTGCAGTTTGTTTTGTGCAAATAAAATCAGCTCAGAGAGCTCGCGCACTGCGCCAGCGCCGCCTGCGGCGTGACTGACCCAGTGGGCGGCTCGCTGGGCGAGAAAATGGCCATTGGGCACAGAGCAGGCAAAGCCAACGGCGCGCAAAATCGGCAAGTCGATGACGTCATCGCCCATGTATGCGCATTCGTCGGGCGTGACGCCTGCTTGTTCTATTAAATGGTTCAAGGCCGCGCCTTTGTCCTGCGCGCCTTGAATCGTCCATTGTACCTTTAAGTCTTGCGCGCGTGCGGCGGTGACCCGAGAATCTCGCCCGCTGATGATGGCGAGTGGAATGCCGTTTTGGCGCAACAGCTGCATGCCCAAGCCGTCCTGGACGTAAAACGACTTGGTCGCCTCGCCGCTGGCGTCATAGTCCAGATAGCCCGTGGTCAGCACGCCATCGACGTCGAGGATGAGCAGTTTGACTTTCGCTGCGCGGCTGAGCACTGCGGCGCTGGGCATCACGGCGGGCTGATAAAGGATGGAATTCATTCAATTAAACCTGTGGTTTGTGGGGGTTGTTGGGGCGTTCAAGCGCTGCGTCACATGACTTTCGCGGCAAATAAATCGTGGATGTTCAACGCGCCGACCAGCGTGCCCGCCGCATCGGCGACCAACAGCTGGCTGATGCGCTGCGCTTCGAGCACTTGCACCGCCGAGACCGCCAATACATCGGGCGTGATGGTGTGTGGCGCGGCATGCATCACATCGTCGATGGTCAGCTCGCGCACATCGACACCTTTTTCAAACAATCGGCGCACATCGCCGTCGGTTAAAATGCCGACGACCGTGTTCGCCGAATCGACCACGGCGGTCATGCCCATGCGTTTTTTGGACATCTCGAGCAAAGCGTGGGTCAATGATGCGCCGCTGCGCACGACGGGCACGTCACCATCTGTGCGCATCACGTCATGCACGTAAGTGAGCAGTCGCCGACCGAGCGCGCCGCCGGGGTGTGAGCGTGCGAAATCTTCTTCATTAAAGCCACGCAATTTGAGCAGTGCCACGGCCAGTGCATCGCCCAGCGCCAATGCGGCGGTCGTGCTGGCGGTCGGCGCGAGGTTCATCGGGCAGGCTTCTTTTTCGACTTTAACCAATAAATGGATGTCAGAGAGCTTTGCCATCGGCGAGTCCACATCGCCCGTCATCGCGATGAGCCGCGTGCCGTGGCGTTTGAGCGCAGGCAAAATCGCCATCAGCTCATCAGAGTTGCCAGAATTAGACAGTGCAAGCACCACATCATCGCCCGTGATCATGCCCAAGTCGCCATGACTTGCTTCGGCGGGGTGGACGAAAAACGAAGGGGTGCCTGTCGAGGCGAAGGTCGCGGCGATTTTATTGGCGATGTGACCAGACTTGCCCATGCCCGAGACCACGAGGCGGCCTTGGCAGGCCAAAATCGCACGCACCGCTTGCGTGAAGTCGGTGTTGAGGTGGTTTTTTAGCGCTGTCAATGCCGCCGCCTCAATGTCGAGCACGTCGCGGGCAATGTTTAATAGCACATCGTCATTCAATAGTGGTTGATTGTTTGTTATCATGCAGGCAGTATAACGTTTTTTGTCAATTATTAGAAGGGTTTGCCGTGGAAGGTCTGTCGCTGATTGTTGCTTTGCTCGCCATCGCTGTGTTGGGTGTGGTGGCGTTTCGTCTCGTGCATTTGCCGCCGATTTTAGGGTATTTGACGGTGGGTGTTGCGATAGGTCCGCACGCGTTTGGTTTGTTTCACGATTCGGAGGCGACCGCACATTTGGCTGAGTTTGGCATTGTGTTCTTGATGTTCACGATTGGGCTGGAGTTTTCGTTGCCCAAACTTAAATCGATGCGGCGCGTCGTGCTTGGGCTTGGTGGCGCGCAGGTGGGCGGCACGATGGCGGTCATGGTGCTGGTGGGGCTGGCTTTGAATTGGTTTTTGCCCGCGGATTTGCAGATGGGCTGGCAAAGCTGGTTGGTTTTGGGCGGTGTGTTGGCGATGAGCTCGACCGCGATTGTTATGAAAACCCTGACTGAGCGATTGGAGTTGGACACGGCGCATGGTCGCAATATCTTTGGGATTTTGCTGTTTCAGGATTTGGCGGTGGTTCCGCTGTTGATTCTCATTCCGGCCTTGGCGCAGACGGGCGATAGTTTGGCGTGGTTGCTCGGTTTGGGTTTGCTCAAGGCGGCTGTGGTGCTGGCGTTGTTGTTGGGATTGGGGCAAAAGCCCATGCATGCGTGGTTGACTTTGGTCGCTAAGCGTCGCTCGCAAGAGTTGTTTATGCTCAACCTGTTTCTCATGACGCTGGGGTTTGCCCTGCTCACCGAGGTGGCGGGTTTGTCGCTGGCTTTGGGTGCGTTTGTGGCGGGCATGTTGATTTCTGAAACCGAGTTTAAGTTGCAGGTTGAAGAAGATATTTTGCCGTTCAAGGACATTTTGCTCGGCTTCTTCTTTGTCACCATGGGCATGTTGCTCGACTTGGGTGTGGTTTTCGCGCATCCCTTGGCCGTGTTGCTGATTTTGTTTGTGTTGGTGCTTGGAAAATTTGTCATCATCACCACGCTCACGTATGTGTTTGGCAGCAATTCAGCGGTGTCGCTGCGCACCGGGATTGCCGTGGCGCAGACGGGTGAGTTTGGTCTGGTTTTGTTGAGTTTGGCATTGCAAAATAAAATGCTCAATGACGCCATCGGGCAGTGGGTGCTCGCTGCGGTATTGATATCGATGTTTCTCACACCGTTCATGCTCGCGCATGCGGATAGGCTGGTGCTGCGCTTCACACGCAGCGAGTGGTTGATTCAATCCTTGCAGCTGACCACCCTCGCCAGCCACACCATCGAAGCCAAAGACCACGTCATCATCGCCGGTTTTGGTCGCAGCGGCAATGACTTGGGTAAACTGCTCGGCGGCCAAGCCATCGCTTATATGGGCATTGACAGCAATCCTGAAAGCGTGCAAAAAGGCATATTGCAAGGACATGATGTGGTCTATGGCGACATCACACGCAAGGACAGCTTGATTGCCGCAGGCGCTGTGCGCGCCCGTGCGCTGGTCATCACTTATGTCGATCCGCGCATCGCATTGCATGTGTTGCACCACATGAAGTCTATTAACCCAAGCTTACCTGTCATTGTGCGCACACTCGACGACACGTATCTGGAGCAGTTGCAAGCCGCTGGTGCGGTTGCGGTTGTGCCCGAAATTCTTGAGGGCAGTCTGGTGCTCGCCACGCAAACCATGATGACAGCGGGCATGTCGCCACCCGACGTGTTGAACTTCGTCGCAGAGCAACGACGTGGGCGTTATGATTTGTTGCGTGAGCATTTTGAATCAGACGATCCGTTTGGCGCATCATCGAGCACACCCGAAACGGTGCTCGCCAGCGCGCCCACGCGCCGTGCGCCGCCACAGCAAACGCAGAGTTTGGATGTGGTGTTGCGCGATGAAAGCCTGTGGACCGATCAAGCATTTGAAACCTTGCCACTGACCGCTTGGCGCGTCAGCGTCACAGCGATTGTGCGTGCGGGCGTCTCCATGCCGATAGACGACGATTTGGCGTTGCTTGAACACGACGTGTTGACCTTCACAGGCAGCACGATTGATGTCGAACACGCCAAACAAGCGTTGAATGGTGAGGTCTAAATGAAAGCGTTGAAAGCGTGAGCGGCTGACGATGCTGCTCAACGAATGAGCTGTGCCAAAAAACAAAACCCCGATGCGCGAGCATCGGGGTTTTGTTTGGGTCTCGAATCAACATTCGAATCAGCATTCGGACGAGACATGAGCGAGTGAGTGATGGATTACTCAGTCACTGCGCCGACATCGGCATCGCCTTCTTCGGCTTCATCCTCCAAGCCACCGACGGTTTGGATGATTTTTTGCACGCCAGAGAGCACATCGCCTTCATCGACATTGATGAGCGTCACGCCTTGTGTGGCGCGGCTCATCGAGCGAACCTCAGCAATGCGCGTGCGCACCAGCGTGCCGCCCATCGTGATGAGCATGATGTCATCGGTTTCCTCAACCAGCTGTGCGGCGACGACGCGGCCGTTGCGCTCGCTGGTTTGAATGGCAATCATGCCTTTACCGCCGCGCGCGTGGCGGGTGTATTCGGTAATCGGTGTGCGTTTGCCGTAGCCATTTTCGCAAGCGGTCAACACAAACTGCTCGTCGTTTTCAGCGACCAGCAATGAGATGATTTCTTGCTCATCTTCCAAGCGCATGCCGCGCATGCCGCGTGTGTTGCGACCGACGGCGCGCACGTCTGACTCGTGGAAGCGCACCGCTTTGCCCGCATTGGAAAACAGCATGACGTCGTGCTCACCATCGGTAACCGCCGCACCGATGAGGTGGTCGCCTTCGTCGAGATTGACGGCAATGATGCCGCGCTTCATTGGGCGTTTAAAGTCAGACAGCGGGGTTTTTTTGACCGTGCCTTGGCGTGTCGCCATGAACACATATTTGTCTTCAGGGAAGCCGTCTTGCAAAGCCACGGGCAACATGACCGTGATTTTTTCGTTTTCTTCGAGTGGCAGCATGCGGATAATCGGCGTGCCGCGCGACGTGCGAGAGCCTTGTGGGACTTCGTAGACACGCGTCCAGTACACGCGACCAGCGTCAGAGAAACTTAAAATCGTGTCGTGGGTGTTGGCGATGAATAAATTCTCAATCCAGTCTTCTTCACCTTTGGTCGAAGCGGCTTGTTTGCCGCGACCGCCGCGTTTTTGGGCGCGGTATTCAGTGAGTGGTTGGGATTTGATATAGCCTGTGTGCGACAGCGTGACCACCATGTCTTGCGGTGTGATGAGGTCTTCGATGTCGATGTCGAATGCGTTCAGCTCAATGGTCGAGCGGCGCGCATCGCCGAATTCCTCAACAATCGCGGTCAACTCGGCGTC
>CALMCK010000242.1 GCA_937862845.1 uncultured Burkholderiaceae bacterium
CACGGCATTGGTCGGCAAACAAGTTCACCTGCCGCTGTGCGATCGCTGTATTCCGATTATCGCGGACGAGTATGTGGACAAGGATTTCGGCACAGGCGTGGTGAAAATCACGCCCGCGCATGACTTCAATGATTACGCGGTCGGTCAGCGCCACAAACTCGGTTTGATGAGCATTCTCAACCTCGATGCGACGATTAACGAATCCGCACCCGTTGCGTATCAAGGGCTTGACCGCTTTGTCGCACGCAAGAAAATCGTTGCCGATTTGGCTGATTTATTGATTCAAGTCGCGCCGCATAAATTACAACAACCCAAATCCGACCGCACCGGCACCGTGATTGAACCGATGCTCACCGATCAGTGGTTTATGGATTTAACGGGTGAAGGCAAGGCCAAAATCGTCGAACCCGCGCTCGCCGCAGTGAACAACGGCGAAATCAAACTCGTGCCCGAAAACTGGAACAGCACCTACAACCAATGGTTGAACAACATTCAAGACTGGTGCATCAGCCGCCAACTCTGGTGGGGCCACCAAATCCCTGCGTGGTATGACGCAGAAGGCGACGCACACGTTGCCCGCACACACGAAGCCGCTCAAGACAAGCTCGGCGCAAAAATGCAAAAGCTGTTTGACAGCATCAACGACGCCGCCGACGTCGAAGCCGCAGCGGCGATTGGCCGACGCATGGATGTACTCGAAAAAGGCGGCTTAACCCGCGACGAAGACGTGCTCGACACGTGGTTTTCATCCGCTCTTGTGCCCTTCTCATCACTCGGCTGGCCAAATGAAACGCCCGACTTCAAGCATTTTTTACCGTCTTCCGTGCTGGTCACAGGCTACGATATTATTTTCTTCTGGGTCGCGCGCATGGTCATGATGACCAAGTATTTCACAGGTCAAAATCCATTCAACGCCGTCTATGTGCACGGCTTGATTCGCGACGCTGACGGCAAAAAAATGAGCAAATCCGAAGGCAATGTGCTCGATCCTGTTGACTTGATTGACGGCATCAACTTGCCCGAGCTGCTCGACAAACGCACCACAGGCCTGCGCAAACCAGAAACCGCACCCGCCGTGCGCAAATCAACAACCAAAGAATTCCCCGACGGCATCCCAGCCTACGGCGCAGACGCGCTGCGATTCACATTCGCCTCGCTCGCCACACAAGGACGCAGCATTAACTTTGATTCAAAACGCTGTGAAGGCTACCGCAACTTTTGCAACAAAATCTGGAACGCCACGCGATTTGTATTGATGAATTGCGAAGGCCAAGACTGCGGCATCGACGATGCAGCCGAACTCGACTACTCTCCCGTTGACCAATGGATTGTCAACGAACTCCAACGCCTCGAGCTCGAAGTCGCCAAGCAATTTCCAGAATTTCGCCTGGATTTAATCTCACAGCACATCTACCAATTCGTCTGGAATCAGTACTGTGATTGGTATCTCGAGCTCGCCAAAGTCGCCTTACAAAACGGGACTGACGCCCAAAAACGCGCCACCCGCCGCACCCTCCTGCGCGTGCTCGAAACCACGCTGCGCTTGGTTCACCCCATCATGCCCTACATGACCGAAGAGCTCTGGCAAGCCGTCGCGCCGCTCGCAGGAATGAAACACACCGACTCCATCATGCTCGCCGCCTATCCTGTGTCAGACAGCACCAAAATCACACCAACGGCAGACGCATGGATGCACGAGCTGCAAAGTCTGGTCGAATCCGTGCGCAACCTGCGCGGCGAAATGAATCTCGCCCCTTCCACCAAAGCACCGCTGTTCATCGCAGCGCCCGCCGCACAGCACGCCAAACTCGAAGCATTTGCACCTTATCTAAAAACCCTCGCCAAACTCTCTGAAGTCACCGTCGCCGACACACTGCCTCAAGCAGCAGGTGCGCCCGTGCAAGTGGTCGGCGAAGTTGAAATGATGCTCAAAATCGAAATCGACGTGGTCGCAGAACGCGAGCGTTTGGGCAAAGAAATCACCCGTTTAAACGGTGAAATCACCAAAATCACCACCAAACTTGCCAACGAAGCATTCGTCGCCAAAGCCCCCGCCGCAGTGGTCAGCCAAGAAAAAACCCGCTTGGCGGAGTTTCAAAGCACCGTCTCGAAGCTAGAGGCTCAGATCGCACAACTGCAGTAATCATTGTAAAGCAGCAAATACACCCAATCGGCGGCTCAGGTCGCCGATTTTGCACTTGAATAAAACTCAAAAAACGAGTAAATTCCTATATGTGGTTATAAACAACAAAAAATACTCCAAACAGAGGGACAAAAAAATGAACTTTGACGCCGCCATCGCCGCGCTCACGTTGACCAATGAGCAGCTCATCGAAACACGCGACCAACTCGCAGACAACATCTATAAAGGCTTGGCACAGACGGGTCAGCAAATCAAATCACTGCCCGCCTTTCTGCGCAAACCCAAGCGCGACCTTGCTGGCGAGGTGTTCATTCTCGATGCAGGCGGCACCAATGTCCGCGCAGCGCGCATCCGATTGACAGCCGATTCTGCAGAATTCATCAAAGGCCCCATCGCCGATAAAACCTTGATGTTTGATGCCCAAGTCCCTGGTGCGGTATCGACTGATGATTTTTTTGGCCGCCAAGCAAGTTTATTGGGTCAACTCAACCCTCCCGACGAATTCACCCTCGGTTACTGCTTCTCATACCCCAGCGAAAACAAACCCGACGGCGACGCCTCATTGATTAACTGGACCAAAAACATCAACGTCGAAGGCGTCATCGGCCACTCCGCGCGCGGTTTGCTCACCACCGCACTGGCCAAACAAAACCACATCGCCCACAAAACCCCTGTGCTCAACGACACTGTCACCGCGCTCATCGCAGGCGCGTGGATGTCGCCTGATTGCGACCAATACATCGGCCTCATCGCTGGCACGGGCATGAACGCCGCAGGATTCTTTCGCAGCAAACAAATCACCAAACTCACACCAGACGTCGCCGCCCAATGGGCACCCGAAGAGCTCATGGCCGTTAATTTAGAGCTGGGCAACTTTCACCCCGCCTGTCTGTCCGTCTTTGACGATGAGCTCGACGCCGACAACCCGAATGATTCACCTGGCAAACAACGCCTCGAAAAAGCCGTCAGTGGCCGCTATCTCGCCAATGTTTATGGTCGCATCGTCGGCCGTCAGGCGTGCATGGCACTGCCCGATGGTTTGGACTTTGACCCGCAAGACTCTGAGAACACCCATGCTGGCCACGTTACCCAAATGCGCCGCTACCAAGGCCCCATGGCATTGGTCGCCATCGCCCTCATCAACCGTTCCGCCGACCTTGTCGCCGCCGCGCTCGCAGGCGTCATCAAAGCGCAAGAACTGCCCAGCGACAAAGCCCAAATCATCGGCATACTGCCTGAAGGTTCATTGTTTTGGTTGACGCATGGCTATGGCCAACGTGTCGAGGAAACCCTCAACCGACTCATCCCAGACAACATCGCTGTGCGCATCATGCAAAACGACACAGGCGTCGATGCCAACTTTATCGGCGCGGCCTGTGCGGCATTGAGCATGTGAGACTGCTGTGCCGTGACGCATCCAATGTCGCTGCATGATGCCAAAAAAAGCCCCAACGTGATGAAGCGTTGAGGCTTTTTTTAATTGCGTCAGTCCCTCGGGCAACGGGCTGCACATGTCTCAAAATCGAGATTTGAATAAAAATCGAATCAAGCGATTGGTCCATTTCGTGTACGGCGGTTTAATCAGTCGATTCAACACTTTTGCGGCAATAGAAGACTGCAGCAGCACTGCTTTGCTCGCGGAAAACCGTAAAAATCCCGCATGGCCGTGGTATGCGCCCATGCCGCTGCCACCGACGCCACCAAAAGGCAGATTGCTCTGCGCATAATGAAACATGCAATCATTTACCACCGCGCCGCCTGCATGGGTTCGGCTCAGCACTTGCTCGGCGCGGCGTGCATTGTCATCGAAATAATACAAAGACAGTGGTTTGTCGTGGCCGTTGACATAAGTCAACACCTCATCGAAGGCCTCATACGTCATGATGGGCAATATGGGCCCAAAAATCTCATCGCTCATGACCCGCATTTCCTCTGTCACATCGGTCAACAATACTGGTGCAAACACATGCCGATGGTTCGCTTCGGTGCTTGGCGTCGCTGGCACCGCATGCGCGCGTGCGCCTTGGGCGACGGCGCTGGCGACCAAGTCACTCATGCGTTGCCATGCGGCTTCGTTAATCATGTGGCTGTAATCTGCCGATTGTGTGACATCGCCCCAACGCGTTTGCATGGTGGCGAGCGCGGCCTCGATGAATGTGTTTTTTTGTGAGGCGTGCAACCAAACATAATCTGGCGCAATACAAGTCTGTCCTGCGTTCCACATTTTGGCGCTGATGATGCGCTGTGCCGCCTGCTCAATCGAAAAGTCTTTTTGGATGATGGCGGGTGATTTGCCACCGAGCTCAAGCGTCACCGGCGTAAGATTCTGTGCGGCAGCGGCCATGATTTTTTTACCAATGCGGCCAGAGCCCGTGAAAATCAAATGGTCAAACGGCAATGCCGAGAACGCAGCGGCAATCTGTGCATCGCCTTCGACGACACTGACTTGCGCGGGATGAAAGGTTTGCGCAATGAGCTGAGCCAACAACGCCGAAGTCGCGGGCGCGAGTTCAGAGGGCTTTATCATCGCCGCATTGCCTGCCGCCAGCGCATTGGCCAGTGGTGTCAGCGTCAATGAAATCGGGTAATTCCATGCGCCCATAATGCCCACCACGCCCAGCGGTTGATACATGACGCGTGCGCGCGACGGCCAAAACAACCAGTCCGTCATCACTTTAGTGGCACGCATCCAGCGCTTGAGGTGGCGCTTGCTGTGGCGTATCTCGCGCAACAAAGGCATGAGCTCGAGCAGCTGGGTTTCTTGCGCGACACGTTGACCAAAATCCGCATTCACCGCAGCAATCAATGCCTGCTCATTGTCCAGCAACATCGTTTCAAGTTTGTCCAACGCCTCCATGCGATTGGCGTATGGCATGGGGAACGTGTTTTGAAAATGCAGTTTATGTGCATCGAATAAGTCTCTCATTTGATTGCTTCCTGTCGCATCCATGTGCTCATGTGGTTCAGTATTTCTTCGCGCATCGCCAAAGACTCATTAAAAATCTCATGGTAAGCCGAATCATAGCGCCGCACCGTGGCG
>CALMCK010000243.1 GCA_937862845.1 uncultured Burkholderiaceae bacterium
TCATGGTCAACTGCAACCCCGAAACCGTGTCGACCGACTACGACACTTCCGACCGTTTGTATTTTGAGCCAGTCACACTTGAGGACGTTTTAGAAATCGTCGCCATCGAGCAACCCATCGGCGTGATTGTCCAATACGGCGGGCAAACACCTTTGAAACTCGCGCTCGATTTAGAGAAAAATGGCGTACCGATTATCGGCACATCGCCCGATTCGATTGATTTGGCCGAGGACCGTGAACGCTTTCAAAAGCTGTTGAACGACTTAAATCTGCTGCAACCGCCCAACCGCACCGCGCGCAACGAGCCCGACGCACTGCGACTCGCCGACGAAATCGGTTATCCGTTGGTCGTGCGCCCATCTTATGTATTAGGTGGTCGCGCCATGGAAATCGTCCACGAAGCCAGTGATTTGGAGCGCTACATGCGCGAAGCCGTCAAGGTTTCCAACGACTCGCCCGTGCTGCTCGACCGTTTCCTTGACGATGCGATTGAGGCTGACGTCGATTGCATTTGCGACGCGACGGGCGCGGTGCTCATCGGCGCGTTCATGGAGCACATCGAGCAAGCTGGCGTGCACTCAGGTGACTCGGCCTGCTCATTGCCGCCGTATTATTTGAATGAGGACACTATTAACGAAATCAAACGCCAAACCGCTGAAATGGCGCGCGCACTCAAAGTCATCGGCTTGATGAACGTGCAATTCGCCGTGCAAAACGTCGATGGCAAAGACGTGATTTACGTCCTCGAAGTCAATCCACGCGCCTCGCGCACCGTGCCGTTCGTCTCTAAAGCCATCGGCCGCCCGCTCGCCAAAGTCGCCGCCCGCGTCATGGCCGGCCAGACATTGGCGCAACTCGATTGTTTGAACGAAATCATCCCACCGTATTTCAGCGTCAAAGAAGCGGTGTTCCCGTTCAATAAGTTCCCAGGCGTTGATCCCGTCCTCAGCCCAGAAATGCGCTCGACAGGCGAAGTCATGGGCGTCGGCATGAGCTTTGGCGAAGCGCTGTACAAATCGCAGCTCGCCGCCTCGACGCGTTTGCCCGACAGCGGTAAAGTATTCATCAGTGTCAAAAATACCGACAAACCCACCATGCGCAAAGTCGCCGCCGAGCTCGTCTCACTCGGCTACAGCATTTGCGCCACAGGCGGCACGGCAGAAGACCTGCAAGCCGCAGGCCTCACCGTGGAACGAGTGAATAAAGTCAAAGAAGGGCGCCCGCACATTGTCGATGCCATGAAAAACGGTGAAATCGCGCTGGTGTTCACCACGGTCGATGAAACCAAAGACGCCATCGCCGACTCCAGCTCCATTCGCACCACCGCACTCGCGCAGCGCATCACGTATCAGACCACCGTCGCTGGTGCCGAAGCAGCGGTCGAAGGCATGAAGCATTTGCATGAAATCAAGGTGTATGACATTCAAAGCCTGCACGCGAGTTTGGGAAATGCGTCATAGCCCCAGAATGATGCTTGCCCCAGTTCTGTGGCTTTGTATGGGGGCAGGATTGTGGCTGCTGATTAAGCTGTTATGAGCATTTAATTAAATGTAGTCAATTCACGGTATAATTTAACGGCACTCGAGCAATCTTTAAGGTTTTACTTGAGTGGTACATTTCTGATCAACTATTTAAGGAGATTTACTATGGACAACAGTTTAAACAATAAAGTGGTACTCATTGGCGGTGGCGCAAAAAATTTGGGCGGCTTAATCGCTCGTGACTTGGCTCAAGGAGGCGCTAAGGCGCTTGTCATTCACTACAATAGTGACTCAACTAAAGCGGCTGCAGAGGAAACTGTTGCTGCGGTTAAGGCGCTTGGTGCGCAAGCGATTGCCATACAAAGCGATTTGACCAAGGTGGCAAATGTCACAAAGCTTTTTGATGAAGCCATTTCTAATTTTGGCGGCGTGGACATTGCCATCAATACCACGGGTATGGTCATTAAAAAAGCCATAGCGGATGTCACTGAAGCTGACTATGATGACATTTTTGCGATCAACTCAAAAGCGGCATTTTTCTTTATGCAAGAAGCAGGTAAAAAACTGAATGAAGGCGGAAAAATTTGTACCATCGTCAGTTCATTGTTGGCGGCCTACACAGATTCATACGCCATTTACCCAGGTTCTAAAGCGCCGATTGAGCACTACACGCGTGCCGCGTCAAAAGAATTTGGTGCACGAGGTATCTCAGTGACCGCAGTTGGTCCAGGTCCTATGGACACATCGTTCTTCTATGGTCAAGAAAGTGAAGGCGCGCAAGCTTATCATAAAACCGCAGCGGCTTTGAGCGGCTACTCTAAAACAGGTTTGACGGACATCGAAGACATCTCACCGCTTGTGAAGTTTTTGGTCACGGATGGCTGGTGGATTACGGGGCAAACGATCTTTGCCAATGGTGGTTACACCACCCGTTAAATCAACGGCAGTTTTATAGATATGTGTGTTTATGCTTGTCAGAAGCCATCGAATTATTCGATGGCTTTTTTGTTTCTGTCTACTGGCCATGCATAGGAGCTCATGCCTTACCGAGACGGCGATCAGGTGGGTTTGCTGTTGGCGCCTTATGGGGTGAGTTTGATTGCGTGATTTGACTGTGTGACGCATCAAAAAAATCGCAAAGTGAATTCACTTTGCGATTTTTTATGGCCGTCAACTCAGGGCGTTAGCCTCGCCGTGCCCGCGCCCGTGCGAGGGCGGCGGCGACGATGTCGCGTTTGTGTGCGTCGTCATCGTTGTCTGATTGCATGAGTTCGTGGTGTTTGTGTTGAAGCTTTTGGCGGCGCTGTTGTGCGATTTCTTCTTTTTCTCGGGTCAGGCGCAGATTGCGCGTTTCGTAGAGTTCGCGTGCGCGTTGTGCTTGCGTGTCTGACCAGTCGAGTGACTGCCCGCGTTCGTTGGCGAGTGGCATGTCGATGCAGTCAACGGGGCAGGGTGCGACACACAGCCCGCAGCCTGTGCATAAATCGTCCAACACCGTGTGCATGAGTTTGGCGGCGCCGATGATGGCATCGACGGGGCAGGCTTGGATGCATTTGGTGCAGCCGATGCAGTCGGCTTCGATGATGTATGCGATTTGTCGGTCTTGCTCGATGCCGTTGATGGGGTTGAGCTTGGTAACAGGTTGGTGGGTGAGTTGAGCCAATGTGCGGATGCCTGCGGCGCCTCCGGGTGGGCATTGGTTAATCGGCTCTGCGTCAAATGCGATGGCGCGGGCATAAGGTGCGCAGCCGCTGTGACCGCATTGGGTGCATTGCGTTTGTGGCAGGGCGGCGTTGATTTGTTCAAACAGTTGTTGCTTAGACATAAGGCATTAAAACCCTCGACGGGCGAGGGTTTGGGTGAGTTTGGTTGGTTTTTTAAGCTTGATTTTTGGCAATGAAGTCGCGGATTTCTGGGTAGACTTTCTCGCGCCAGCGGCGACCAGAGAAGATGCCGTAGTGTCCCGCACCTTTCACGATGTAGTGCTGTTTTTCAGCGGCTTTAAGGCCTGAGCACATGTCCAAGGCGGCTTTGGTTTGGCCCGTTCCTGAAATGTCGTCCAGTTCGCCTTC
>CALMCK010000244.1 GCA_937862845.1 uncultured Burkholderiaceae bacterium
ATCGCACGCGCCTGCGCCGCACACGGCAAGGTTGCCAATCACAATGTCAGCACCGATTACGCCACGCCCAATGCCGCATTCAATGACGCACGCCGCGCGCGCGACGAGTTCGGTTACACGCGCATGTGGAGCATCCACCCAAATCAGATTGATGAAATCCTCCGTGCATTCGCCCCCGACCACGACGAAGTTGACTTCGCCAGCGCGCTTTTACACAAAGCAGCTGCCGCAGACTGGGGACCGATTTCTTTTCAAAATAAACTGCATGACCGCGCCAGCTTTCGGCATTTTTGGCTGGTTTTACAACGGGCGCATGTCGCAGGACAATCATTACCGAATAGCGCACAAGCATGGTTTGAATAAAATACCGCACTTGCTCAAATCCGCATTTAGCCCCGCATTCTCTACATTTGCAGTACAATGCCCACTCCTCAAATCATGCAACGCCACCCATTAAACGCCACCATGACCGACAACTTCACCCCCTCATTCACAGACAACCCCGCCTTATTTGTGCAGTGGTTGCGCGATGTCGCGCCCTATGTCCACACATTTCGTGACAAAACTTTTGTGATTGCCTTCGATGGCGAGCTGGTCGAGCAAGGCCATTTAGAAGATTTGGCCTATGATGTGAGTCTGCTGCGCGCGATGGGCATGCGCATTGTGTTGGTGCACGGCGCTCGCCCACAAATCGAGAAGCAACTGTCATTGCGTGGTAAAACCAGCGAATTTCTCAACGGCGTGCGCATCACCTCCTCCGACGCGCTCAATGCCGTCAAAGAAGCCAGCGGCGCGCTGCGCCTGTCCATCGAAGCCGCCTTCAGCCAAGGCCTGCCCAACACACCCATGTCTGGCGCCAACATCAATGTCGTCTCTGGCAACTACATCACCGCCAAACCGATTGGCGTGGTCAACGGCGTGGATTTTTTGCACACAGGCGAAGTGCGTAAAGTCGCCCACGACGACATCGCAAAACAGCTCTCGATGGGCAATGTCGTGTTGCTCTCACCGCTCGGGTTTTCGCCCACTGGCGAAGCGTTTAATTTAACCAATACCGAAGTCGCCGCCGAAGTCGCCGCCGCGCTCAAAGCCGACAAACTCATCATGCTGTCTGACCAAGCCGTGCTCGGCGTCGATGGCGACTGGGTCTCCGAATACGATGCCGCACAAGCACGCGCCACCGCCGACATGCTCGATTTAGATCACCCGCTGCGTCCGTGGCTCATCGCAGGTTGCAGCGCCGTCGAGCGCGGTGTCGCACGCGCGCACATCATCCCGAGTGATTTGGACGGCTCGCTGTTATTGGAATTGTTCCGCCACGAAGGCGTCGGCACAATGATCACCAAAAAACTCTTGGAAAACATTCGCCCTGCCACCGCAAACGATCTTGGAGGTATTCTCCAGCTCATCGCCCCGCTGGAGCAAAACGGCACACTCGTGCCACGCGGCCGCGAAAAAATCGAAGCCGAGTTGCCCTTGTTCAGCGTCATCGAACACGACAACTATATTTTTGGTTGCGCCGCCTTGTTTCCATTCAACGCTGAAAAAATGGCCGAAATGGCCTGCTTCTCCATCGACCAAGATGCCCAAGGCACGGGTCTTGGCAACCGCATTCTCAAACACATGGAGCAACGCGCCAAGCGCGAAGGCTTCGAGCGCCTGTTCGTCCTCACCACCCGCGCTGGCCATTGGTTTCTCAAAAACGGCTTCACCGCAGGCAATGTCGATGACCTGCCCAACGACAAAAAAAGCATGTACAACTGGCAACGCAAATCACAGATTTTCATCAAAAAAATTGTTTAACCCCATCATATAAAGATAAGGAAATACCATGTCAAAAACCGTTCAATGTGTCCGCCTCAAAACCGAAGCCGAAGCCCTCGACTTCCCACCACTGCCTGGTGCACTGGGTCAGCGCGTCTTTGAAAACGTCTCCAAAGAAGGCTGGGCACAATGGCTCAACCACCAAACCATGCTCATCAATGAAAATCGCCTGTCCATGCTCGACCCACGCGCTCGTCAATACTTGCTCAAACAAGCCGAAGCATTTTTCTTCGGTGACGGTGCCGACGCCGCCATGGGCTACGTGCCACCCACCGATTAAATGTGTGCCCAGCCGAGCATCCCAACCATCGAGACCGCTTGCGCCATCTAGATAGAACCGATAAGTTCATTTTTTGCCGAGAATACACCCATTTGACTTATACAAAACTTTCGTTTTAATCCATCGAAAAAACAAAACTTCTACCAATAACAGCGCAAACCCGCCTTTTCACTTCTCAAACCGACCCGAATCGGTTAAAATCGCTAGATTATTATTTTGGGATATGCAACACCCTATGAACAGCCCCATCAACGAACTCATCATCCGCGGTGTCACTCTCGACGGCAAGCAGTTTCGACCCAGCGACTGGGCCGAACGTCTCTGCGGTGTCATGAAATGCTTCGAAACCGACGACAGCCAGTACGGCCACCTTACCTACTCGCACTACGTCCGCCCCATCTCAATCCAAAACATTAAATGCGTCGCCATCAACACCAACCTTGAAACAGAACTCCCGGTCGCTTACAAGTTTTTCCTCGACTTCGCCGCAAGCAATAAATTGCAAACAGTGGATGCGCGAGCAGACGACTCCTCATCATTTGGTGCTTAAACCAAATCATTAAAAATCCCCCGCATCAAATACGGGGGATTTTTAATGGTGAAAATGGTGAATACAGTCACTCAAACAAAACCCCGCCAAATTTGCGGGGTTTTGTTTGAGTGACTGCGCTATTATGCAAAGACATTAAACCTCCGCATCCGCCGCCTCTTTTTTCTCACTTGTTTTTTTGCGTGACGACTTAATCTCCAAAACCACTTTCGCTTCTTTGATCGAGTAGTCGACAGTCACGATACCGCCATGCACGAGTTTGCCAAACAGTAATTCATCGGCCAAAGCACGGCGAACGGTGTCTTGAATCAGTCGCGCCATCGGGCGAGCGCCCATGAGTGGGTCGAAACCCGCTTTGGCCAAATGTGTGCGCAAGCCATCGGTGAAATGGATTTCAACTTTTTTCTCATGCAATTGCGACTCGAGTTGCAATAAGAATTTATCCACCACTTGCATGATGATGACGTCGTCGAGCGCGGTGAAGGGCACGATGGCGTCGAGGCGATTGCGAAACTCGGGGCTGAAGGCGCGTTTGATTTCTGCGCTGTCGTCCTGACTGGCCGATGACTTGGTGAAGCCGAGCGAGTTTTTCTGCGTGGCGCTCGCGCCTGCATTGGTGGTCATGATGAGTATCACGTTGCGAAAATCGGCTTGACGACCATTGTTGTCCGTCAACGTGCCATGGTCCATGACTTGCAGCAGTACATTGTAAATATCGGGATGTGCTT
>CALMCK010000245.1 GCA_937862845.1 uncultured Burkholderiaceae bacterium
GTAGTTGCCGCCGACGGTGCTGATAAGCACCACCGTACCCAGCAGCACAGTCATAAAGAATACACGCCAACCTTTGATGGTTTCAGAGACCAAAGACAGCCCCAAAAACAGCAATTCAACCGACAAGCCGAGCGCCAAAATCAAACCTGTTTCGTTGTTGGCGGCAAAACCCGCACCGATAATAAAGCCATCGACTGCAATGTCGATAAACGTCGCCATGAGTAAACCGTAGTTCCACTGCGCATTTTTCGGCGCGTGCTCGGCGGCCGCTTCCAGGCGAATCGACCACAACTTCATGAGATACATCAACACCCCACCCGTGGCGAAACTGCCAATCAGCAGCCAACCAGGTGCGTGCTCACGCCCCAATTCAGGCAAAACTTCCACCGCCAACGCTGCGAGTACAACGCCTGCGGCAAAGTGCTGAATCAAACTGCGGGCATTGTGCGACGGATGCCACAGCATTGCCAGAACGCCGCCTGCAACGGCGACCAGCGCGGGGATGAGCATGGCGACGAATGGATTCATGAATGCCTTGTTGGGTTGTTAAAATGAACTGATTTTTTGAAGGTGGCTTACGCACCCATGGCCGCATCGTGCGCTTGCCGCGCGAGTTTTTCGATGGCAGCGAAGTCGCCCGCTTCGAGCAATGCGGGCGGCACAATCCATGTGCCACCGAGTGCCGCGACGTTGGGTTGCGCGATGTATTCGGCGACTTTTTCGAGGCGCACGCCACCGGTTGGCATGAATTTAATGTGTGGCAATGGACCACCGATGGATTTGAGCATGTTGATGCCGCCGACGACTTCGGCGGGGAATAATTTCACCACTTCAAAACCGTGTTCAACCAAAGCCATCGCTTCAGACGGTGTCGCACAACCAGGGATGAACGGCCAGCCAGAAGCGAGCACGGCTTCGCGCAGCTCTGCATTTAAACCGGGTGATACGCCGAAATGCGCGCCTGCATCGCGGGCTTGTTGTAAATGTTCTGCGTTTAAAACCGTGCCCGCACCGACGATGAGATCGGGGCGTGCTTTGACCATCGCGCTGATGATGGCCAATGCCGCTGGCGTGCGCATCGTGACTTCGACGACAGTCAAGCCGCCATTGGCGAGTGCGTTGGCCAGTGGCGCGGCGTGTGCGACATCGTGTACGACGACGACGGGGACGATTTTACATTTGGCGAGTGCGGCGTTTAAAGTTTGCATTTTGAGATCCTTGTTGGGTGGTTTATTCGGGTGGCGGTTTGAGTTTTGTAGGGCGGCTTGCCCTCAAGCCGCCAAGTATGTAACGCTTCGGTGCATGTTTGGTCACATCGCTCAAGCATCGGGGGTTTGCATGGATGGCGGCTTGGGGGCAAGCCGCCCTACGGTTTTGGGTGGGGTTAAATGTCGGAGTCTTTAATCAACCAAGTCGCACCGAGTTCAGCGCGACCGACATTGGCACGTGCGACGGCGAAGAAGTCGAGCCAGTTTTCGGTCTCGTGCTCGGTGCGCACGGCGTTTTCACGCTGGGCGAGTTCGTCGTCGGAGACTTCGAGGTTTAATTCGCCCGTGACGGCGTTGAGTGAAATCATGTCGCCGTTGCAGACTTTGGCGATGAGGCCGCCGTCGAGTGCTTCGGGGGACAAGTGAATGGCGGAGGGGATTTTGCCCGATGCGCCTGACATGCGCCCGTCGGTGATGAGGGCGACATGTTGGCCGCGGTCTTGCAGCACGCCGAGCACGGGCGTGAGTTTGTGCAGCTCTGGCATGCCGAGCGCTTTCGGGCCTTGAAATCGGACGACGGCGATGAAGTCGTGGTCGTCGAGCTCGTGGTTTTTAAACGCGAGTTGCATCTCGGCTTGTGACTCGAACACGACGGCGGGTGCGCGGATGATGCGGTGCGCATCGCTGACGGCGGAAGTTTTGATGACGCCGCGTCCGAGGTTACCTTGCAATAATTTTAAGCCGCCGTCGGTGGAAAACGGATTGTCAATCGGTCGGATGATGGTCTCGTCCAATGAGTTCGCCACACCGTCGCGCCACGCGAGCGTGCCGTTTTCAAAGTACGGTTCGCGCGTGTAGTGCTGCATGCCGTGGCCGACGACGGTGTTGACATCATCGTGCAGCAGGCCTTTTTTGCGCAACTGGGCAATCACGTAGCCCAAGCCACCTGCGGCGTGGAACTGGTTCACGTCGGCCGAGCCGTTCGGATACACACGCGCGAGCAGTGGGATGACGTGGGCGAGTTCGTCCATGTCTTCCCAGCGAAGCTGTATCCCTGCGGCGCGGGCGATGGCGACGATGTGCAATGTGTGGTTGGTCGAGCCGCCAGTGGCGAGCAGGCCGATGACGCCGTTGATGATGGAGCGCTCGTTGACGATGTGGGCGACGCTGTACTCGGGCTTGCCTGCGATGCGCAGTGCTTGTGCGACGGCTTCATCGTCGAGTGCGGCGCGCAGCTCGGTTGATGGATTAACGAATGCGCTGCCCGGCAACATCAAACCCATGAATTCGAGCATCATTTGATTCGAGTTCGCCGTGCCGTAAAACGTGCACGTACCTTCAGAATGATACGCTTTGAGCTCTGAGTCGAGCAGTTCCTCGCGGGTCGCGTCGCCGGTGGCGAAGCGTTGGCGCACGCGGGCTTTGTCTTTATTCGCGATGCCTGTGACCATCGGGCCTGCGGGCACAAACAATGCGGGCAAGTGGCCAAAAGCCGCCGCACCCATGAGCAAACCCGGTACGATTTTGTCACACACGCCGAGCAACAACGCCGCATCAAACACCTGATGCGACAGGCCAATCACGGTTGACTGCGCAATCGCATCGCGTGAAAACAAAGACAACTCCATGCCCGCATAACCCTGCGTCACGCCGTCGCACATCGCCGCTGTCGCGCCCGCGACCTGCGCGGTCGCGCCGAGTGAGCGGGCTTTCGCTTTGATGCGATCAGGGTATTTCTCATAAGGTTGGTGAGCGGACAGCATGTCGTTGAATGAGGTGATGATGCCGATGTTTGGCTGGCGTTCGACGCGCAAGCGAAACTGATCGCTGCCTGCGGCGGCGTAAGCGTGT
>CALMCK010000246.1 GCA_937862845.1 uncultured Burkholderiaceae bacterium
GTTGTGGGCGATGACACCAGCATCGGTGCACACAACATCATCGAAGGGCACACCAGCATTGGTCGTGCCAACCAAATCGGTCACCACATCACTTTGGGTGGCGTACCGCAGGATAAAAAATACGCAGGCGAGCCGACCGAGCTCATCATCGGCGATCGAAATGTGATTCGCGAGTTTTGCAGTTTTCATCTGGGCACGACTCAGGACAACGGCGTGACACGCATTGGTGATGACAACTGGATTATGGGTTACGTTCACCTCGCGCATGACTGCGTGATTGGCAATCAAACCATTTTGGCGAGCAATGTTCAATTGGCAGGGCACGTCGAAGTACATGACCACGCCATCATCGGTGGCATGAGTGGTGCACACCAATTCGTTAAAATTGGCGCACATGCGATGGTCGGCGGCGGCTCGGTGTTGTTGAAAGACATACCGCCTTTCGTGATGGCGAGCGGCAATACCGCTGTGCCGCACGGCATCAACTCCGAAGGGCTCAAGCGTCGTGGTTTTAGCACAGAGCAAATCATGGCGATTAAGCGTGCGTACAAAGCGATTTACCGTCAAGAGCTCACGCTCGAGCAAGCCATCCTTAAAATCAACGAAGCCGCTGCTGCCGATCCATTGACTGCGGATTCGCTCATGCTCCTGAACGCATTTTTGTCCAACAGCACACGCGGCATTACCCGCTGATGCCGTCGTCATCTCCAGTCCAACTGGCCATGGTGGCGGGCGAGTCATCGGGCGATCAGCTTGCCGCCGACCTAGTCAAAGGCGCTCGGCTGCGCTACCCCGATTTAACCGCACATGGCATCGCAGGCGAGGCCATGGTGCGCGAGGGTGTGACGGCGTGGTGGTCTTCTCAGTCACTCGCCGTGCGCGGTTACTTTGAGCCGATACGGCATTTGCCGCGTATTATCAAAATGCGCTCTGACTTTATTTCACGCTTGCAGGTTGTCCCGCCCGATGTGTTTATTGGTGTGGATGCCCCAGATTTTAACCTCGGGCTTGAGACCAAATTGCGCGCCAGCGGCATCAAAACCATGCATTATGTCAGTCCGTCGATTTGGGCGTGGCGACCCAAGCGCATCGAAAAAATCCGTGCAGCGGCCGACCATGTGCTGTTGATTTTTCCTTTCGAAACGCAGATTTACAAAGACGCGGGCATCGCCGCCACATATGTGGGGCACCCGTTTGCGTCGCACATTCCACTGGTGGCCAATCCTGCCGCGGCACGTGAGGCGCTGCAGTTGTCATTGGACCAAACGGTGATTGCATTGTTGCCCGGTTCACGCCACTCTGAAATCGAGTACAACGCGCCGAATTTTTTTAAAGCCGCCGTGATTTTGGCGGAGCAACTCGGTGACGTGCAATTCATCTTGCCTGTCGCACACGACAAACTGCGCGATAAAATCATGGCGCTGCGCGCGATACACGCGCCGAATATTTCACTGCGATTGCTCGATGGGCAAGCACGCAGCGCGATGGAGGCATCCGATGCGGTGTTGGTGGCCAGCGGCACGGCGAGTTTGGAAGTTTCTCTGTATAAAAAACCGATGGTGATTTCTTATAAAACATCAGTGGTGTCGGCGTGGCTTTATCGAAAAGTAGCGCTGCAGCCGTGGATAGGTTTGCCGAATATTTTGCTCAACGATGCATTCATCCCCGAAGTGCTGCAAAACGATGCGACGCCCGAGAATCTCGCGCACACCTTGTTGCATGAAATGGAGCGTTATGCCACAGATGGCAGCGTGGTGTCGCGCTTGCATGAGCTGCACCATTCGTTGATTCGCGACACGCCGAGTGTGTGCGCGCACGCGATTTCTCAAGTCATGGGTCGATGATGGACAATCTTGATTTTTTTATGATGGACGTTTCTGATGCTCGCATCATCTGTGGCACGGACGAAGCGGGTCGCGGACCACTCGCGGGCGAAGTCTATGCGGCGGCGGTGATACTCGATGCGAGTCAGCCGATAGTGGGATTGAACGACTCTAAAAAACTCACGAGCAGAAAACGCGATGTGTTGTTTGATGAGATTAAAAATAAATCCATTGCGTGGAGCATTGCGACAGCCAGTGTGGCAGAGATTGATGAACTCAATATTTTACAAGCAAGCTTACTGGCCATGACCCGCGCGGTTGAGGCGCTGCACACACGCCCCGAATGGGTGTGGGTGGATGGCAATCAGTATCCGAAATTATTGCAAGCGAGTGGTTATGCGGGCAAGGCATTGGTGCAGGGCGATGCGCTTGAACCGTGTATTTCTGCTGCGTCCATATTGGCGAAAGTCGCGCGCGACGCGTCATTGGACGCACTGCACATTGAGTTTCCGATGTATGGTTTCAATCAACACAAAGGCTATCCGACTGCGCAGCACATGGCTGCGATTGCCGAACACGGTGTGACGCCACACCACCGCAGGAGTTTTGCACCTGTGCGCCGCGCGCTGGAGCAACGAGCATGAGTGTGATTAGCGCCAAAGACAATCCGCTGGTCAAACAGCTCAAACGGGCGCTGCATCAGCCCAAGCGTTCGGATGCAACCATGTTGCTCGAAGGCGTGCATGTGGCACAGATGTTGTTTGACAGCACCGTATTGCCATCACGCGTGTGCGTGGTGGTGAATGCGAATGCAGAAATCGAAGCCTTGAAGCAACGGGCATACGCCGCCAAAGTTCGCGTGGATGTATTGAGCGACGCGGTGTTTCGTGACTTGAGCACACTGGCGCAGGGCGAGAGCATTTTGTGCGAAGTGAGCAAGCCTTTGTCTTTGCCGTATGTCGGCGCGCATGATAACTTGTTGCTCATCGATGGCGTGCAGGATGCGGGCAATCTCGGCTCGATGCTGCGCAGTGCGGCAGCAGCGGGTGTGCGGCATGTGGTTTTAAACAATACATGTGTTAATCCGTTTTCACCCAAGGTGTTGCGCGCGGGCGCGGGCGCACATTTTTCGCTCAATATTGTCGATGGCGCAATACTCGATGAGGCGGTGCTTGCGTTGAAGTGCGCAGGGGTTCAAGTGCTCGCCACCAGCTTGGCGGCCAAGCAAAGCCTTTATCAAGCAAACTTAAAACAAGCGACGGCGTGGTTGCTGGGCAATGAAGGCATGGGCGTACAGCCTGCACTGATTGAGCGGGCCAGTGACTCTGTCATCATTCCGATGCAGGCAGGTGAGTCGCTGAATGTCGCGGCGGCAACGGCGGTGTGTTTGTTTGAAATGCAGCGCCAACAACACCAACCCTAACAGATGTTATCGACACACAAGATATTTTGATATTTAACCGAATCCCCAACGAGGGATTCATTTTTTGGAACATGACTCATGGCACTTTTCACCATCACCGACGCACAGCTCGCTTACGGCCACGTCGCCTTGCTTGATCACACCGATTTTTCACTGGATGACGGTGAGCGGGTCGGCTTGATCGGGCGCAATGGCACGGGCAAATCGTCTTTGCTCAAAATCATTGCGGGTTTACAGTCGGCCGACGATGGCGTCATCTCTCGTCAAAATGGTCTGCGCTGCGCTTATGTAGAGCAAGAGCCGAATTTCAACGATGAAGACTCGGTGTTTCATGCCGTTGTGTCAGGGGCTGGCGCTGCGGCGCAATTGCTCGAAGAATACGAAAATCTCTCAGAGCAAATCGCCCATGCCAGCGACGATGAGCAAATGAGTATCATCGATAAAATGCAAGACGTGCAAACCAAACTCGAGCAAAACGATGGCTGGACGCTGCACTCACGTGTGGACACAATCATCCATCAGCTCGAGCTCGACCCGCACGCACTTTGTGGGACGTTGTCAGGTGGCGTCAAAAAACGCGTCGCGCTGGCGCGTGCATTGGTGCAAGCACCCGATGTGTTGCTGCTCGATGAACCGACCAATCACTTGGACATGCGCTCGATTGCTTGGCTTGAAGACCTGCTCAAAAACTTCAATGGTGCCGTGTTGCTCATCACCCATGACCGTGCATTTTTGGACAATGTGTCCACCCGCATTGTCGAGCTCGATCGCGGGCAACTGCGCAGCTATCCCGGCAATTTCACCACATACCAAGCCACCAAAGAGCAACAGCTGTCCGATGAAGCCGTCGAAAATGCACGCTTTGATAAACTCATGGCACAAGAAGAAGTCTGGATTCGCAAAGGTGTCGAAGCGCGCCGCACCAAAAGCGTCGCCCGCATCAATCGCTTGGTCGAAATGCGCACGCAGAGAAGCGGGCGCCGCGAGCAAGTCGGCCAGGTCAAAATGGATGTCTCGCAAGCAGACCGTTCGGGCAAAATCGTCGCCGAGCTCACAGAGGTATACAAATCATTTGGCGAGAAAGAAATCGTTAAAAACTTCACCGCGACCCTCATGCGCGGCGATAAAGTCGGCCTGCTCGCAGGCAATGGCATGGGCAAAACCACTTTGCTCAAAATCATTCTCGGCGTGCTCGCTGCAGACAAAGGCACTGTGAAAACAGGCACCAATTTGCAAATTGCGTATTTTGACCAAATGCGCGAAGCACTGGATTTAGAAGCGACGCTTGCCGACACCATCAGCCCGGGCAGCGAGTGGGTTGAGATTAACGGCGTGAAAAAACACGTGATTGGTTACTTGAGCGACTTCCTTTTTGCCCCACAACGCGCGCATTCGCCAGTTAAATCATTGTCAGGTGGCGAGCGCAATCGCTTGTTGCTCGCGCGCCTGTTCGCCAAACCCGCCAATGTCCTCGTGCTTGACGAGCCGACCAATGACTTGGACATTGAAACATTGGAATTGCTTGAAGAATTGTTACAAGACTACACCGGCACAGTGTTTCTCGTCTCGCATGACCGACAATTCCTCGACAATGTCGTCACCAGCGTCATTGCCGCCGAGCCGACGCCCGCATTGTGGCGCGAATACGTCGGTGGTTTTTATGACTGGCAACGCGCCAGTGGTTTGAGCGTGCCCGTGAGTTTTGCGGACATGGACGTAGTGGTCAAACCGACTGAAGCCGCCGCCGTGATTGAGCCGAAACACGATGCAACACCTGTCGTTAAGTCTGCGCCAAAACAAAAGTTGTCCTACAAAGAACAACGTGAGCTCGAAGAGTTGCCGAGCCGCATCGCGGCACTGGAGTCTGAGCAAAAAGACATCGAAGCACAGTTGGCCGATGGCGACATATTTACAAATGACGCATCGCGTGGTGTGGCGCTCACCGAGCGGCTCGGCGAGATTGAAGAAGCGCTGCTGATTGGTCTGGACCGGTGGTCAACATTGGAAGGTTAAACAAACCAACGCCGCTTTTTAAGCGGCGTGTTTGCTGCGTTGCACTATATTTATAGGCCAAAAAATGAGTTAAATGCACGGTTTTCTATTGACCTTTCGCCAAGCATCACAGACAATGTAAGAATCAAAAGCGTGCTTAACGTGGGACAAAATGGAGAATTATATGGCGACCAAAGCAACGAAAACCAGCAGCGCATCAAAGAAAAAAGAACCTGCGAAATCAGCTGTGGCGAGTAAGTCGCCAGTGAAGGTGGCGTCATCTACTAAGTCAAAAGTCACTCAAAATGCAGCGATCAAAGCGCCTGTCAAAAAAACAGCCACGAAGACTGCAACCAAGCCCGCAGTGAAATCCGCCGTGAAGCCCGCAAGCCCTGCCAAGAAAAAGCCCACAACCCGTGCCACAAAAAAACCGCTGGACACCGCGCGAGCAACCGCTCAAAAAGCACCCGAGTCAAAACAAGCATCGAATACCGATCACGCCACCAGCCCATTTGGCGACTGGCAGGGTTTATTTAGCAACATGCCTGGCCAAGGCGCAGGCAGCCCGTGGCAGCAGTTCTCCGATTCGCTCAAACAAGTGGGCACATCGTCTGGTGGCATGAGTGCCGCCGACGTGGCCAAGCTCGTCGATGCGGCGGATATGGAGCGACTGCAAGCCGAATACATCAAAGAAATGGGTGCGCTCTGGCAGCACTCCATCGCGCAGCAAGCCTTCGACATCACAGACCGACGCTTTCTCTCGCCCGCATGGCGCACCAACTCGTGGGCAAACTACCTCGCGCAAAGCTATCTCATCAACGCGCGTCTGATGCTCGAAATGTCCGAGTGCGTGAAAGCCGATGCGAAAACCAAAACCCGCGTGCGCTTCGCCGTCATGCAATGGGTGGACTCCATGGCGCCGAGCAATTTCTTTTTGACCAATCCCGACGCGCAACAAAAACTGATGGACACGCAAGGCGAAAGCCTCAAAGCGGGCATAACCAACTTTTTATCTGATTTACAAAAAGGCCGCATTTCGCAAACCGATGAAACCGCTTTTGAAATCGGTGTGAACGTCGCGCGCTCGGATGGCGCGGTGATTTACGAAAATGAACTTTTTCAACTGCTGCAATACACGCCATTGACCGAGACCGTCGGTGAGCGGCCATTGCTCATCGTGCCGCCGTGCATCAATAAATTTTACATTCTGGATTTACAACCTGACAACTCATTGGTGCGCCATGCTGTCGAATCGGGCAACACCGTGTATTTGGTGAGCTGGCGCAACGCTGATGAAGCATTGGCGCAAACCACATGGGATGACTATGTCGAGGACGTGGTGATTCGTGCGATTCATGTGGCCCAAGAAGCCAGTGGCGCGGACAAGGTCAATGTGCTGGGCTTCTGCGTCGGCGGCACTTTACTCTCGACCGCATTGGCCGTACTGGCGGCACGCGGTGAGTCGCCTGCGGCCAGCTTGACCTTGTTGACGACCTTGCTTGATTTTTCAGACAACGGTGTCTTGGATGCTTACATTGATGAAAAGCATGTGGTGCAGCGCGAAAGCACCGTTGGCAACGGCGGCATCATGCTCGGTAAAGAGTTGAGCAATGCATTCGCCACATTGCGCCCAAATGATTTGGTGTGGAATTACGTGGTCAGCAACTACCTTAAAGGTGAGCAACCGACGGCCTTTGATCTGCTGTATTGGAATTCAGACTCAACCAATTTGCCCGGTCCGATGTTCTGCTGGTATTTGCGCAACACCTACC
>CALMCK010000247.1 GCA_937862845.1 uncultured Burkholderiaceae bacterium
TGAGCCGCCTGCGAGGATGATGCCTTTGCGCGTCATTGTGGTGTTCCTATTGTTTTGTGTTGTTTTTTATCATGGCGAATGCGTGGTTGACGCCGTCTTGCCATGTGGGTAGTTTTAGGTCAAACGTTGTTTGGAGCTTTTCGGTGTTCAGTCGTGAGTTGTGCGGTCGCTTGGCAGGTGTTGGGTAGGCGGATGATGGAATGCCTTGAACATCCGCTGCTTGGATTTTGAGCGGCATGCCTGCTGCTTCGGCGAGTGCGATGATGTGCTGAGCGTAGCCGTGCCAGCTGGTGCTGCCAGCTGCGGTGAGGTGATACGTCCCTGTACAGGCATCAATGAATTCGTCGCCATACTCGATATAGTCCCGCACGATGTGCGCGGTGACATCGGCAATCAATGCCGCGGATGTCGGTGCGCCGATTTGGTCATTGACAATACTCAATGCGTCGCGCTCGGCAGCGAGGCGCAGCATGGTTTTGAGAAAATTATTGCCATAAGCACCATACACCCAACTGGTGCGCAGGATGACGTGGCGTTCGGTGAGGTTGCGGATGACGTCTTCGCCTTGCTGCTTGGTGTGGCCGTAGACAGACTGCGGGTTGATGTTGTCGTCTTCAATATATGCGTCGGGCTTTTCGCCATCAAACACATAATCAGTGGAGTAGTGCACCAGCAGGGCTTCATTCTTTCGTGTCCACTGCGCCATGGCGGCAGGTGCTGTGGCGTTGATGGAGAATGCGGTTTGCGCATCGGTCTCTGCTTTGTCCACGGCGGTGTACGCGGCTGGGTTGACGATGATGTCGGGCTGATGTTGATTCAGTGCGTCGGTGATGGCCTGCTCATCTCTGAGGTCGAGCTGCGCACGGTCAAGGGCGATGATGTGCCCGAGCGGCGCGAGCGCACGGGTCAGCTCGAAGCCGACCTGTCCGTTCACGCCTGTGATGAGGATTTTGGGTGTGTCGTTCATGGAGTCATTCATTCATGACGGCGTGCCGTATTGCTGCGCCGTCCAGTCCCGATAACTGCCGCTGGCGACGTTGTCTGTCCATTCTGGATTGTCCAGATACCATTGCACGGTTTTACGGATGCCTGTCTCGAAAGTCTCGGCAGGCTTCCAGCCCAGTTCGCGCTCAAGCTTGCGCGCATCGATGGCGTAGCGGCGGTCGTGACCAGGGCGGTCGGTGACGTAGGTGATTTGTTCGGCGTAGCCTTTGCCGTCACTGCGCGGCTTGAGCTCATCGAGCAGGCTGCAAATGGTGTGGACGACATCGAGATTGGCTTTTTCGTTCCAGCCGCCGACATTGTATGTCTCGCCGAGTCGGCCGCCATCGAGGACGCGACGGATGGCAGTACAGTGGTCTTTGACAAACAGCCAATCGCGAATTTGTTGACCATCGCCATAGATGGGCAGTGGTTTGCCCGCGAGGGCATTGAGGATGACCAGTGGGATGAGTTTTTCTGGGAAATGGTATGGGCCGTAGTTGTTCGAGCAATTCGTCGTCAGTACGGGCAGGCCATAGGTGTGATGCCACGCGCGCACGAGGTGATCGGACGCGGCTTTACTGGCAGAGTATGGGCTGTTTGGCTCGTAAGCGGTCGTTTCGCTAAAAGGCGCATCGGTCGCGTTCAGTGTGCCGTAGACTTCGTCGGTGGAGACGTGTAAAAACCGAAAGTCGGTTTTGAGCGGCTCTGCCAGTTCACTCCAGTAGGCACGAACAGATTCGAGTAAGTTAAATGTCCCCATGACATTGGTTTGGATGAATTCGCCCG
>CALMCK010000248.1 GCA_937862845.1 uncultured Burkholderiaceae bacterium
TGCACCGATGATGCTGTAAGGCCCAATGCTGACATTGACGCCAAGTTCGGCGCCTTTGTCGATCAATGCGGTGGGGTGAATCTGAACTGCCATGTTAATCCTCTTTTGCCTTGCCAATTAAACGTTGGCGCGATACGCGCACATGAGCTCCGCCTCGGCAACCACTTCGCCGTCGACCAATGCTTGCACATCAAATTTTGCGAAACCACGAATCACACGTTTCAGGCGCGTTTCGAGACGAAGCTGGTCTCCTGGCACAACAGGTTTTTTAAAGCGTACGTTTTCCATGCCGACGAAATAAAACAGTGCATCAGGGTGCGACTCTTGAACCCACAGCAAAGCCGAAGCCTGTGCCAATGCTTCCATAATCAAAACACCAGGCATCACTGGGTTGCGCGGAAAGTGCCCAGGGAAAAATGGTTCATTCATCGACACGTTTTTAATCGCCACCAAGTAATCATTCAAGCGCCAGTCCAACACGCGGTCCACCAACAAAAAGGGATAACGGTGTGGGATTCGTTCCATGATGGAGTTGATGTCATATCCCGGCTCAACTGGGTTTGTGTTTTCTGTTTTTGCAGTCATAGTTTTTCTCATTTACCAAAGGTTATTTATTTTTTTCCAATGCGCGCAAACGCTTGCGCAAATCCGACAGATGACGAATCAAAGACGCATTGCGCTCCCACTCTCGATGCGGCATGGGTGGAAACACACCCGAATACTGCCCTGCCTCAGTGATGGAGCTCGGCACAGCAGTCGCTGCAGAAATCACCGTGCCATCGGCAATGCTCAAATGCCCGCCAATCATCGCCGCGCCGCCAATCATGCAGTTCGCGCCAATCACAGCGCTGCCTGCAATCCCGACACACGATGCAATCGCTGTGTGCGCGCCAACCACGCAATTATGGGCGATTTGTATCTGATTGTCGAGTTTTACGCCATTGTGTATCACGGTGTCGCTCAAAGCGCCGCGGTCGATGCAAGTGTTTGCGCCGATTTCAACATCGTCACCGATGATGACACGGCCAACTTGCGGAATTTTTTGCCAACCATTCGGCGTCGGTGCGAAGCCAAAACCATCCGAACCAATCACCACGCCTGCGTGCACAATACCGCGCGCACCGACTTCACAAGCATGGTACACCGTCACATTCGGATGTATCGTCGTGTCATCACCAATCCGAGCATCCTCGCCAATCACCACGCCCGCACACAAACGCACGCGCGCACCAATCTGCGCACCAGCAGCAATAACCACACGCGCATCGATCTGTGCACTGGCATCGACACAGGCACTCCCATCCACGACTGCGCTCGCATGCACGCCGGCAATGACGGGGCGATTGAGGTACAGTTGTTGGGCGACATGCGCATACACCACATACGGATTTTCGCTGACGACATAGGTCGTGTCGGCGCATGAGTGCTTGTTGTCAATCAAATAATCATAATCTGCCTGCGCCAAAACCACCGCACTGGCGCGACTGCTGATCAGCTGCTCGCGCAAATTGGCATTGCTTAAAAAAGCAAAAGCCCCAGACCCAGCCAGATCCAGTGGTGCAATGTGATGAACCCGTGTGGTACTGGCATCGCCATGCACCGTCAATGGCAAGGCCAGACTTATAAATAATTCAGCCAGCGATAATGCAGGCACTGTCGCTGGCTTGAAGGACATGTTACTTGTCATTTAAACGATCTCTTTTTTTGAGGGGCTTGATTAAAAACGCCGATGTGACCATCGGCGTCTCTGTCAAATTACTTCAGACCTTCAATTAGCTTGGGGGTCAAATCGTATTCGGCTTTGACGTATGCGGCTTCAGTCACCACCAAGTCGTAACCTTCTTTTTGGGCGATGCTTTTCACCAATGCATCGGCCTTACCCAACAATGTTTGCATCATGTTGTTTTGTGCCGTGGCATAGTCTGATTCGAATTTGGCGCGTTCGGTTTCAAATCCGTCGATTTCTTGCTTGAGCGCTTTTTCACGCCCTTCTCGTTGAGCATCTGTGAGTGTTGGGTAGTCTTTTTCGTATTGCTCATTTTTTGAGCGAATACTGGCGGCCTTGCTGCTCAAAGAAGCATCGCGACTTTTAAACTGTGACTCTAATTGCGAGCGGGCTGATTTTGCTTGGTTTGACTCAGCCAGCAAGCGATCCACATTCACCACACCCACTTTAAACTGCTGCGCCGACGCCATACTTGAAATGGACAAACCCGCACAAAGGGTTGCAATCATCAATGATACTTTTTTCATGTTTTTCCTTTAAATTTTGTTTTAGAACGAAGTGCCAATTTGGAATTGGAAACGCTCCGTTTTATCAGTTTCTTTTTTATTGAGGGGCATGGCGTAACTGAATTTAAGCGGACCAATGGGTGAATTCCAGCTTAAACCCACACCGTAGGAGTAACGTAAACCGTTCGCACCCGATGCCGTGATTTTTTCAGAGTCGGCCCACAAGCCTGCCGCATCGGCAAAACCAAACAAGCGCACTCCGCGGTTTTTCGACATACCTGGGAATGGGAATTGCAATTCGGTGTTTAACACGAATTTTTTAGAGCCTCCCAAGCGATTGCCTGCCGCATCTACTGGTCCAATCGAATTGGACTCATAACCACGCACAGAGCCCAAACCACCCGCGTATAAATTTTTAAAGAATGGGTAGTCGCCTTTGCTGCTGCCATAGCCACGCCCATAGTCAAACTGTGAGTTGAACGCAAAAGTGATGTACTTGGACAGTGGAATGTATTGCTGGTATTGGTAAGTCGCTTTGTAGTATTTCAGATCGCCGACAGGCGCAAGCCCCAGAGTGAGCCGTTGATAAATCCCTCGATTAGGGGTATAACTTGAGTCGCGCGTATCGTAACTCCAACCAGCAGTCAGCTCGTAAGAATTAAAACGCTTAGTCGAGGTCGCAACATTACCGTTATGACGAGACAAGAAATCTAAGTATGACGCTGGGCTAGCAGCCGCATCCAACTGAATTCGGTTACTCTCTGGGTTAACGCCAAAGTACACACGATGCTTTTCAGAAACAGGAATGCCGTAACTTAAGCTAAAACCGTAGGTCGTGTATTTCACATCTGAAACACTTACTTTTGAACCATCAAACGTGCGGTAATAAGCAGAGATGTCTTGACTCACACCATCTTTTGTGAAATACGGATTACTCGTCGACAAAGCCAAGCTTCGGCTGGACTTACTTGTGTCAACATCTGCACTCAAGCGCTGGCCTGTGCCCATAAAATTGCTCTCGGAAATCGAACCTGTCAAGCTCACCTTATCAGACGAGCTGTACCCCAAACCAAGCTTGAGCGCACCAGTGGCCACTTCTTTGACGGTATAGTTCACGTCCACTTGATTGTTGGTGCCTTCGACTGGCTGCACATCAACCACCACTTCACTAAAGTAACCCAAACGGTCAATGCGGTCACGAGAGACCTGTACCTTGCTGTCATCAAACACAGCACTTTCCATTTGACGAACTTCACGGCGAATCACGTCGTCTTGGGTGCGCGAGTTGCCCATCACATTGATGCGGCGCACGTACACGCGCTCTTGCGGGTCAATCACGATGGTGACATCCACGGTTTGCGTTTCACGGTTGGCCACGGGCTTGACATCAATTTTGGCCAAGGCGTAACCTTCGCGCCCCAAACGCTGCTTCACTTTGTCAACAATGGCGCTGATTTTGCTGCGTGAGTACACGGCATTGTTAGAGTATTTGACGATTTTTTCGATGTCTTCACGTGGGATTTCTTTAAGGTCACCCGTGAACCCGAGGTGGCTGACTCGATACTGAACGCCTTCTGTGACATCCATGATGATGTCCAAACCTTTGCCATCTTCGCTGGCAGGTGTTTGCACATTGGTGAAATTGAAATCCATGTAACCACGGTCAAAATAAACACCGCGCACGGCTTCTAAATCCGTGTTGAATTTTTCAGGGGTAAAACGACTGTCTTTGGTGTACCAAGAAAACAAACCGTTGCGGTTGGTTTCCATCGCGCTGCGAATGGCACGGTCAGAGATTTGCTCGTTGCCGTTGATGGTGATGTGTTTGACCTTGGTAAATTTACCCTCAACGATTTTCAGAGCGACCGCCACTTGATTGCGGTCTTCTTTGGCAACATCCGAGGTGATTTCCACATTGACCAAGCCTGCTTCAGCATACATGCCTTGCAGTTCGGCCTTCACGCGTTCGAGCAACTCTGGGTTGTAGGCATAGCCTTGGGCAAAACCATTTTGTTTCAATGTCGCCAGAACTGCTTTTTTCTCAAACTGCTTCATGCCTGAGATGGTCAAATCCGCAATGGTCGGGCGCTCGACCACTTTGACGGTCAGCACTGTTCCGTCTAAACCGACGCTGACATCATCGTACAGGCCTGACGCGTACAGTGCTTTAACCACATCAGTGCCTTTATCGGCATTGAATCGCTGGCCGACTTTGACTGGAATGATGTTGAGCACACTCGCGGGATCGCTGCGTTGCAGGCCGTTGATTCGAATATCACTCAATACCACAGAGCCAATCGCAGCCGCTGATGCGGTACTGGCTGTCTCTGTGCTGGTTTGTGCATGCGCCAACATGGGCGCTGTCGCAAACAAACTGGCGACCAAAAGGGCTGTGTAACGCGGGGCAAATTTTACCGACATAGTTTTCCTATTTTCAATGAGTACACACAGACGTCAACCCGTTAAGCCTTTGTTCGCAAAAGGGTTTTAAGTCCAAGAAATGACACCACTGTTTGAATTACCGCGCATTTTAACTGAATAAGCGCATGAAGTCATTATAAAAAGCAATTCCCATAAACATCAGCAAAAACGCCATACCCGCTGCCTGACCAACGGCCAAAACACGGGGAGAAACAGGTTTGCCTTTAAATACTTCGATGACATAGTACATCAAATGGCCGCCGTCAAGCGTGGGGATGGGCAATAAATTTAACACACCCAAACTCACGGACAACCAAGCCAAAACATTCACAAAATCTCGAACCCCTGACTTAGCGCCCTCTCCCATAACTTGTGCAATGCTCACGGGCCCGCCAATGTTTTTCAGACTGAGCTGACCTGTGGCCATTTTATACAAGCCTTTTGCCGTCATGCGGGTCGAAAAAACCGCTTGATCGAGTCCTTTTTTCAGTGCATCCATCGCACCAACATGTATTTGCTGGGTCTGCGTTTGCAAAAAACCCACGCCAATCATGCCCTGCGTTTTGGTGACTGTTTGACCATTTTCTTTGACGCCCACCTCTTGCGCTTGTGGCGTGACATTTAACGTCAGCGCTTGTCCATTGCGCAACACATCGAGCGTCAAAACCTGCCCCGCACTGGCCTGTATCCGTTTAACGGCTGACTTGCGCGATTCAAGCGATTCGGTGGTTTGTCCATTGACGGCAACAACGATGTCGCCCACTTGCAAGCCCGCCTGTGCAGCAGCGCTTTTATCGTTGACGATTGAGCCCACGCTCATCGGCATGACCTGAGGCAGCAAACCTATTTTCTCTTGCCAATCGGACTGTTCAATGCTCAACGCAGAGACATCGATGCGCCCAGACTTGGCCTCGCCCACCGCATTGCGCCAGCTCAAGTCGATGCTTTTTTTATCAAAAACAGCAACTAATACCTCACGCGACACATCGGACCAGTCAGCCACAGATCGGTCATTGATTTGCGTCACCACATCGCCTGTTTGCATGCCTAAATTTGCGGCCAAACTCTGCGCCGCAGGCATTTGGGCATTCGGCAACGTCACCTGACGATTGCCATAGCCCAAACAGACAAACACCAAAGCCGCAAAAATCAAATTTACCGCAGGCCCCGCCACGACGATGGCCATGCGTTGCCACACGCTTTTAGAGGGAAAAGTTCCTTCTGTGTTTTGAGGCTCGGCATTCTCATCGGTGACAATCGAATACTCGCCCGCCATTTTCACATAGCCGCCCAGTGGAATCATGGCGATGCAAAACACCGTGC
>CALMCK010000249.1 GCA_937862845.1 uncultured Burkholderiaceae bacterium
TTCGCATAATAATCCATCACCGTGACCACCTGCGTCTGTTGCAGCATGATTTCAGAGAGCCAAATGCGATAAGCGTCCGTCGTGTTTTGCCACGGCAAATCATGGCGGCCATGGCTGTGTTGCCACGTGATGATGTGTTGGGCGAGCGTCATGTTTTGAGTTTTTGGCAACGAGGGCAAAAATACGTTGCGCGCTGACCCTGCATCATGTGCTCAATCGGCGACTTGCAACGCACGCACGGCAAACCCGCACGATTATAAACACAGGCCTCAAGCTGAAAGTAACCACTCGCACCGTCCGAGTTAACGAAGTCCTTCAGCGTACTGCCGCCGCGTGCGATTGCGTTCGCCAAAACGGTTTTGACTTGCGCAGCGATGAGCGCGCACTGGTGCTTGCTTAAAAGATTCGCAGGCGTCGCGGGATGGATTTTGCACTGAAACAACACCTCCGACGCATAGATATTGCCCACCCCCACGACAATCTCACCACCGAGCAACACCACCTTAATCGCCTGCGAGCGCAGCTGCGCACGTTTGAAAAAATAAACACCATCAAACCCATCATCAAACGGCTCAACCCCCAAACCAACCAAACGCGGATGCAGCAGATAATCACCATCCACCAAATCATGCCACAGCACCGAACCAAAACGACGCGGGTCATGGTAACGCAACCGCAGCGAGCCAAACACCCAATCCAAATGATCGTGTTTCTGCACAACAGCATCATGCGCCACAATCCGTAAACTGCCCGACATGCCCAAATGAATCAGCAACACACCGCGCGAACCATCCGCACAATCACAATGCAAAATCAGATACTTACCGCGCCGTGATGTGTGGCTCACACGGGCGTTTTTAAGAATCGACACCAACGCAGGATTGACCGCCCAGCGCAAAGCACCATTGCGAATAATGAACTGCTCAATCGTCTGGTTCATCACATGAGGCGTGATGCCCAAACGCGAGACTTCGACTTCAGGAAGTTCTGGCATGGCGTAAAAAGAAAGGTTGAATTGCCCACATCATACCCGCAAGCGCGCGAGTGTGCTTGTTCAAGGGGGGCACAAACTACACCATGAGAGGCGGCTCAACAAAATTGAACAATCCGATAAGTGATAAAGTTTACTCATCCAGCCATTAAAATGGCATAAAAAGGAGTAACACCTTGTCACGTCGTCCCCGTCGAAACCACAGTCCAGCGTTCAAGGCCAAGGTAGCCCTTGCAGCCTTACAAGGCGATAAAATACTGGCCCAGTTGGCAGAGCAATTTGACCTTCATGCCAGCCAGATCGTCGAATGGAAAAAGCACTTGCAAGCACAGGCAGCCAACGTATTCGGCAGTTCAGAATCACACGTAGAGCCAACCGATCTAAAGCCACTGCACGCTAAAATTGGTCAACTCACCTTGGAGAATGATCCCTGATCAAGTCGGGGACAAGCTTTTTAGAAACAGCGCTCATCAAGGCGGGATTGTTGAGCGCAAAGCGATGATTAACCGAAACAGTGAACTGTCCATCACACGCCAAGCCGAGCTGCTTGGTTTTAGCCGAGGCATGGTGTATTACGAACCCAGAGCCATTTCTGATAAAGACCTCCAGCTCATGCACGCCATCGACAATCTGCACATGGACTTTCCATTCATGGGCGCGCGGATGTTGCGCAACCAACTCAACCGTCAAGTATTTAAAGTGGGTCGTCGCCACGTTCGAACACTCATGCGGCGCATGGGCATTCATGCCATTTACCGTAAACCCAAGAACACCAGTGCCAACAACCCAGCGCACAAAGTCTATCCGTATCTATTGCGTGGCATGAACATCGCGGCCAATCAGGTCTGGGCATTGGACACCACATACATACCCATGGCAAAAGGCTTTGTTTACCTCACCGCCGTCATTGACTGGGCAACACGTAAAGTTCTGGCGCATAAGGTGGCGATTACGCTCGAGGCGTGCCATGCTGTTGACGTGCTCAATGAAGCATTTGCCAAGTATGAGAAGCCTCAAATTGTCAACACAGACCAAGGCAGTCAGTTTACCGTTCATGACTTCGTTAAAACCGTTAAAGACAACAGTTGCCAAATCAGCATGGACGGGCGTGGTGCTTGGCGGGACAATGTCATGGTCGAGCGGCTGTGGCGTTCGGTCAAGTATGAGCGAGTTTATCTGACCGCTTACAATTCGGTCGGTCACGCCAAAGCCGACATTGCCGAGTATTTGCAGTGGTAAAATTCCGAGCGCGAGCATTCGAGTTTGGGCAGGCAAACACCTGATGAGGCAAACAGTAAAACCAGGCAAACGTTTAATCTCGCAGCGTAAAATCGTTTCAAATAAGCTCTAAAACCCAAGTAGCCTTTATCACTTATAAATCGGGTTTTATTGTTCAAACAAATGAGGCCACCTCTCAGCAATTAAAAACTTTTTCTTCTGACGAGCATAATATGGCTGGAAATTCATTGGAAATTTTGTTGTCTTATGATGAGAATCATTTAAATGGAAGTACAACCGTTAAGTATTTTTCTATTGAGACTATTCAAATAATACCTAACGCTATTCTTTTAGTCAGCGGCTCGGAAAAACCAATGTTAAGAAAAGTGTATCCTCCTGTCAGTCATCAATGAATTTAAAGCACCTGCCACTCGCCATATTTCAAAAGCCTCAACAAGTTTTATCTTGTTGGGGCTTTTGGCGTTTAGTACGGACTGTGCTTGAAAATACCGAGCAGATGCTCGGTATTTTTGTGGGCTGCGGGTGTTTAGGATGTGGAAATTCGGTTGGTTTCGATTAGTTTGTTTCGATAACAACCTTCACCGAGTCGGAGTGCAGGCGTGTGCGCAGCCATTCTTTAATTTTGGTTTGCTCGGTGCGCGAGAGGCGTTTTTTGGTGCGGATGTTGAGGATGTCGATGGGGGTGTTTTGTGAGCCGTCACCTGCTTGCCATGCTTCGCCTTGCGAGAGCCAGACGTCGGTGATCTGTGGGTAGAGGGCGTGTAGTTCGGCGGGGATGTCGCGCATGTCGACGGTTTTATTGTTTTGTGTGTCAATCACTTTTTGCAGTTGTGCGACCTGTTGCTCTTTGTCTAAAAGAGATTGTTGGTTTTGTGCGTAGAGGTCGCTGAGGACGTCGGTTTTCAGTGAGCCGACGTCGATGCGTTGGGTGTCTGATTGTTGGTGTATTTTTAGGGTGGCGCCTTCGAGTGAGGATTGCGGCAGACGTTTTTTGATGTCGGCGAGTTGGGTGGTGCTGAGGTATTCGCCTATCAGGGTGACTTCGATGGTTTGTGCTTTGGGGTCGATGTTGCTTTGGGTGACGTAGCTGTGCTCGGAGTTGAATTCTTGTTGGATGAACTGCGTGGCGCTTGATTTAAAAAACTCATCTTTGACGAGGTTGTAGGCCAAGTAGACGCTCGGTATGACGGTCAATACACCGAGCAGTAAAATATAGCCGTAGGCTTTTTGCATGGCGTGTCGATTGTCGAAGGATTTTTTCTCGATGCGAAATGCGCGGACGAGTGTGGCGGAGGCGATGGCGATGAAGACGCAGTTGATCACAAATAAGTAAAACGCGCCGCCAAAAATCACCCATTGATTATTGGCCAGACCGAAGCCTGCGGCGCAGAGTGGCGGCATGAGTGCGGTGGCGATGGCGACGCCGGGAACGATGTTGGAGTGTTCTTTACGTGTCGCGGCGATGATGCCGGCCAGACCGCCAAAAAATGCGATGAGCACATCCCAGATGGTCGGTGTGGAGCGGGCGAGAATCTCGGGTTGGGCTTGTGTGAGCGGGCTGAGTGTGAAGTAGAGCGTGGAGACGCACAGGCTGATGAATACGGCGATGCCGAGGTTTTTTAGGGCGGCGCGGGCGAGTCGGAAATCGAGCACGCCGATGCCGTAGCCGACGCCCATAATCGGTCCCATGATGGGGGAGATGAGCATGGCGCCAATCACGGCGGCGGTTGAGTTGATGTTGAGCCCAATCGATGCAATCAAAATGGCGAACATCAACACCCATAAGTTCGTGCCTTGTAGCTCGACGCTTCGTTTCATCGCCAGTTTGATTTCGTTATCGCTGGCTTTGCCGATGGTGAGATTGAGCAGGTGGCGAATTTTCCGTGAGGCGTTTTCGGTGATTTCGGAGAGATCGGATGATTCGGATTGCTCAGAGGGTTTGTCGTTCGGGTTCATAAAGTCGCGGGGCGTTAAAGGGTTTGATGGTTCGTTCGGCATTGTAGCAAAAACACATGCGGGCGATATGAGCAGTTGATTGAATAAAAAAGGCAAGCGATGCTTGCCTTTGTGGTGCTCATTGTTTGAATGAGCGCTGATGCCGTTGTATTATTTGCGGCTGCAGCTGTTTTTGCCCAGCATCACATACAGAGGGCAAAAATTGAACAGGCCTGTGAGTAAAGGCACTACGCCGATCCACGTCCAAGGTGTGCCTTTACCCATGATGGCCAAGCCCACCAGAATCACGCCTGCTGCGATGCGCAGTTTTTTGTCGATGCCGCCTACATTGGTTTTCATAAGAAACTCCTTTAAAGTTAAAATCACACTGCCGTTGAAAACTCATCAAATGCCGCTAAAACATTTGCTGAATACATTAAAGCGGGACCGCCGCCTAAATAAATTGCCATGCCCAAGGCTTCATTCAGCTCCTCGCGGGTCACGCCCAAACGCACGAGCGCCTTGACGTGAAAGCCAATGCAACCATCACAACGAATGGCCACGCTGATGCCGATGGCGATCAGCTCTTTGGTTTTTTCGTCCAGTGCACCTGCACTGGTCGCTGCTCGGGCCAGTTCGCCAAATGCTTTCATGACTTCGGGTGCTTCTTTGCGATATGCCGCAGAGTATTTGTTGATGTCTGCGGTTAAAGCGCGATACGATGGAATGCCGCTCATGGCTTGCCTCATTTGACGATTTAAAATAACATAATAGCATAAGTTAATCCAAAATGTTTATGAGGGACTGAGTCAGTGTCGGTCAATGTTGCGGCACATCGCACCGCTGCGCATCAGTCAACATCATAACACCTTGGGTTGCGGTTTATTTGGATGGGTTTTTGAGCTGGCTGCCACTGAGTATTTGCGCCGCATTTGGGTTTTGACGGGTTAAATTGAGTACAATGGGTATGATGCTGTACGATAACTTGGGCGCAGGTTGCGCCTTTTATTTGCTTAAATTTGGTGAAACGCAATGAAGAAAAAAATCATGTTCATACTCTGCGCCAGTGCGCTGAGCTTTGCATTTGGTGCGCAGGCTCAGGAGACGGCCACGCCGCCGAGTCGGTCTGAGTATGTTTTGCCCAAGCAGCCGCTCACGGGCGAGATTATGTTTTACCAGCTGCGCGCGGACATTGCGTTGCAGCGTGGATTGCTCGGCGACGCTTATGCAGGTTATATGATGCTGGCACAAAAAACCCGTGACCCGCGTTATGCCGAGCGTGCTTTGCAAGTCTCTGCGATGGTGGGCCAGCGGGACTTAGTGGCCAGCGCTGTGGCCATGCTCAAAGAGCTTGCGCCAAATGCCACTCTTGGCCAACAGTTTTTGACCCGTGCCGACTTTGCCGCCGTGCGAGATGCGTATGCTAAGGGTGACTTTGAGACGGTTTATGGGCTGCTTAAAGCCATGCTTAAAGACCAGCCCGACCAGCCGATGTTGTTGCTCATGTTGGCCGATGCGTCTGAGCGTTTGGGTAAAAGCGCGGAAACGCTGAGCACTTTGGAGCGGCTCGTCAAGCTCACGCCAGACGATGCGGAGGCGCTCAATGCGCTGGGTTATTTTTTGGTGGATAAAAACACGCGCCTGACTGAGGCGGCCAAATACCTTAATCGCGCCCATCAGCTCAGCCCGAATGCGGGCCACATCGTGGACAGTTTGGCGTGGTTGGCTTATCGACAAAATCGATTGGACGACGCACTGAAACTGGCCGAGCAAGCCTACGAGTGGAGCGACCAAACCGATGTGCAGATTCATCTGGCTGAGATTAACTGGGCCAAAGGCATGCGTGATAAAGCCATGGCTTTGTTTGCCGAGGCGTATGTGGATCAGCCCGAATCGGCATTGCTCAAAGCCACCACGAAGCGGCTCGGCATCGATGATGCGGCACTCAAAAAAGCCGCTCAAAAATTGTTGAAAAAATAACGCAACACGTCTACCCAATAAAAAAAGATCAGCGCCATGCCAATTTCTGTACTAAAAAAACTCACCGTCGCCATCGCCGTCACCACGCTGACGGCCTGCGCCAGCATCCGCCCAGTACAAGATGCCAATGACCCTGTGGGTTTCAATATGAATGGCCGCTTCGGCATCCAATACATCGAAGATGGCAAAGACAAAAGCAACACAGGCAAAATCGAGTGGCAAGAAACCCGTCAAGCCACCGACATCACCCTCGCCACGCCGCTGGGCAATGCCATGGCCAATCTGCACATCACGCGCAATGAAGCCGTGCTCAAAACCGCCGATGGCGACATGTATGTCGAGAAAACACCCGAAGAACTGCTCGCCCGCTTGCTCGGTTACGAGCTGCCGATTTCTTTAATCAAAGAAGCGCTCGGGCGAGCGGGCAAGCCCGCGCCAGACCAAATCGGCAACAATGAATGGCAGCTGTCCGTCGTGTCGCGTTTTGACAACGGCACGCCCAAAAAGCTCATCGCCGAGCGGCTCAAACCCTCGCCTTTGACCATGACCGTGTTTATCGACGAGCGCTCGGATGCGTTGGAGTAACACACACTGCCGCCGTCAACGAGTGTCGGCAGGCGGCGCAAACACCCAATACAAGCCGTGTTTGCGCTATAATCACGAACTTAAAACTCCCCTCACGAAACAAGTGTAGATTAGTCAATTAAAGGCAAAAAATGTCTCTCTCCATCGATGATGTGCGCAAAGTGGCGCGCTTGGCGCAACTAGAGCTGGATGCTTCGCAAGAAGCCCAGACCTTGACGCACCTCAACAATATATTTGCACTGGTCGACCAAATGGCCTCGGTGGACACCACGGGCATTGCGCCGTTGAACCACCCGATTGCCATGATTGCCGAAGTCTCGCAGCGACTGCGCGACGATGCAGTGACCGAGCAGGACAACCGCACCGCCAACATGGCCAATGCGCCGCAGGTCGAGCAAGGTTTGTTTCTGGTGCCCAAAGTCATTGAGTAAATCGACCGCCACACCTATTTGAATTCCACTAAACGCTTTCATTGGACCCACATGTTTCATACACTCTCCATCACCGCCCTGCGTGCGAAACTCGCCGCGAAAGAAGTCAGTGCCGTTGACGTCGCGCAAGCGTTTTTGAGCCGCATACAAGCGCATCAAGATTTAAATGCATTCATCAACGTCGATGCCGACGCGACACTCGCACAAGCACGTGCGGCAGATGCCTCGATTGCCGATGGTTCTGCGGGTGCGTTGGCGGGGATTCCTTTGGCGCACAAAGACGTGTTTGTCACGCGCGACTGGGCGACGAGCGCAGGCTCACGGATTTTAACGGGCTATAAAAGCCCATTTGACGCCACCGCGGTGGCGAACATGGCCCGCGCGGGCGCCGTGTGCGTTGGCAAAGCCAACATGGACGAGTTCGCCATGGGCTCATCCAACGAAAACTCATACCACGGTGCAGTGAAAAACCCATGGGATCTCACCTGCGTCCCCGGCGGCTCATCGGGCGGCTCGGCAGCGGCGGTGGCGGCGGGCTTGTGCCTCGGCGCGACTGGCACCGACACGGGCGGCTCGATACGCCAGCCCGCATCGTTCACAGGGATCACAGGGATTAAGCCGACTTATGGGCGCGTCTCGCGCTACGGCATGATTGCCTTTGCATCCTCGTTGGATCAAGGCGGGCCGATGGCGCGCTCGGCAGAGGATTGCGCATTGCTGTTGACGGCGATGGCGGGCTTTGATGACAAAGACTCGACCTCGATGGAGCGTGATGATGAGGATTTTTCTCGACTGTTGAATCAGGCATTTTCAGCCGACGCCACCGAGTCTTCTCCGCTTAAAGGATTGCGCATCGGTGTGCCGCGCGAGTTTTATGGCGATGGTTTGGATGCCCAAGTCAAGGCGAGCACTTTGGCGGCGATTGATCAATTCGTCGCACTTGGCGCGACAACGGTTGAGGTGACCTTGCCGCATACCGAGCTCTCGATTCCAACGTATTACGTGATTGCACCCGCCGAAGCGTCGAGCAATTTATCGCGCTATGATGGCGTGCGCTATGGCCATCGCGCGGACAGTTACACAGATTTAGAAGACATGTATCGTAAAACCCGCTCAGAAGGCTTTGGCTGGGAAGTCAAGCGACGGATTTTGGTCGGCGCTTATGTGCTCTCGCACGGTTATTACGATGCGTATTACCTGCAAGCGCAACGGCTGCGCCGCATGATTGCGCAGGATTTTCAAACCGCATTGCAGCAGTGCGATGTGCTGATGGGCCCCGTCGCACCGACGCCCGCATGGAAAATTGGCGAAAAATCAGACGATCCGGTTCAAATGTATTTGGCCGACATTTACACACTGTCCTTAAATCTGGCAGGGCTGCCTGGCATGAGCGTGCCTTGCGGCATGTCGGCGACGGGCTTGCCGATCGGTTTGCAGGTGATTGGCAATTATTTTGACGAGGCGCGTTTGTTGCAGCTGGGTCATGTTTACCAGCAACACACTGATTGGCATTTGCGCACGCCAGCGTTGGCTCAATAAACCATGAGAATTTTTATGAAAATTAATCATATTGGCGCAGGTTTGGCCATTATTTCAGCATTGTTTTTGAGCGCCTGCGTCACTGCGCCAACGGGCGATACGGTCGGCAATCCACCAACAAAGCCCATCGGCCCTGTCACGGTCAATGGCAGTTGTGAGCAGCGCGATGACATGGGCTACAGCGATAAGATCAGTATTGTTGTGAAAGACAATGTGGTCAGTGCGCTCGACTGGACGGCCAAGCCTCGTGGCAACGCCTGCCGTTTTTTGTTAAAGAATTTCAAGCAAATATCGAGTACGCCCATTGCCAATTTGCAACACAAAAAAGACAAAAAATGCCACATATTTGTCTGGCAAGACGAGCGCCACATCACCGTCGCGACCAATAACTGCCGCAAAGTTTGCGGCCAAAACGACCGCTTGCTGCCCGTGTTGCTCGACCCAAGCACGGGCTCATGCAAGGCTGTACCCAAATAACGTTTCGCGAAAAATTTAAAGCGCAGAGCGGACGCTGCTTGCATGAAAAGCGCATTCACACAGTATAAAGAAGGAGCCCACATGAGCTGGGAAGTCATCATCGGGTTAGAAACCCACGCACAATTGTCCACCGTCTCGAAAATTTTTTCGGGCGCATCGACCACCTATGGCGCACAGGCCAATACACAAGCCTCGGCGGTTGACTTGGCTTTGCCCGGCACGCTGCCTGTGCTCAACAAAGCCGTTGTCGAAAAAGCGATTGCCTTTGGCTTGGCGATTGACGCCGAGGTTGCGCCCGTGAGTGTGTTTGCCCGAAAAAATTATTTTTATCCTGACTTGCCCAAAGGCTATCAAATCAGTCAATTTGAGCTGCCCGTCGTGGTCGGCGGCACTTTGAGTTTTAATGTCGGTGAAAAAGACCAGGCCTACAAAAAAACCGTGCAACTGACCCGCGCCCACCTCGAAGAAGACGCAGGCAAATCGAACCATGAGTTGTTTGACAACGAGAGCGGCATCGACTTGAACCGCGCGGGCACACCATTGCTCGAAATCGTCACCGAGCCGTGCATCTACAGCGCAAAAGAAGCGGTCGCCTATGCGAAAACACTGCACAGCCTCGTGCAGTGGCTCGGCATGTGTGATGGCAACATGGCCGAAGGCTCGTTCCGCTGCGACGCCAATGTCTCCGTGCGTCGCGTCGGCGACCCAGAGCTCGGCACGCGCCGCGAGATTAAAAATTTGAACTCGTTTAAATTCCTAGAAGACGCGATCAACGTCGAAATCAAAACACAAATCGAAACCCTCGAAGACGGCGGCAAAATCACCCAGGCCACCGTGCTGTACGACCCGATTAAAAACCAAACCCGCGTCATGCGCAGCAAAGAAGACGCGCACGATTACCGATATTTCCCCGATCCTGACCTCGCCCCACTGGTCATCTCCGATGCATGGCGTGAACGCGTGCGCGCCACCATGCCTGAGTTGCCCGCTGCATTGCAAGCGCGTTTCATCAGCGAACACGATTTGTCGCAATACGATGCCGAGCAAGTCACCGCCTCAAAAGCACATGCCGCGTATTTTGAAGCCGCACTGGCGGCCATGGCGCAAGGTGACGCAAAAATGGTCGCCAACTGGATGCAAAGCGACCTCGCCGCCGCGCTCAACAAAGAAGACCTCGACATCGAGCAATCGCCCGTGTCCGCACAGCGCCTCGCCCAGTTGCTCGCACGCATTCAAGACAAAACACTGTCAAACAAACTTGCCAAAGAAGTGTTTGCCGCCGTGTGGACGGGCGAGCACAGCGCGCAAGCCGATGCGCAGATTGACGCCATCATCGACGCGCGTGGACTCAAGCAGGTCTCCGACGTCGGTGCGATTGAAGCGATTATTGCCGACGTCATGGCCAACAATGCCGCCGCCATCGACGAATACCGTGCTGGCAAAGAAAAAGTCTTTGGCTCGCTGGTTGGCCAAGTCATGAAAGCCTCGAAGGGCAAGGCCAATCCCGCGCAGGTCAATGAATTGTTGTTGGCTAAATTAAAGGGGTAATTGACAGAAAAATAGCCAATGAATAAAAACGCGCCGTGACAGTGTCACGGCGCGTTTTTTATGATGATTGAAGCACGAAGCTTATGGATTTTATGGCTTGAGCGTTATGGATTTTATGGCTTGAGCGGTGCGGCTTTTTCCTCAACAATGGTTTGACGGCCACGGTTGCACAGCAGCTCGGCGGAGTCATCGGGCAGCGTCAGCTCCATTTCTGTGCCGTCACGCAGAACGAGATAGCGATAGCTGTACGTGTCCTCGCCATCCATTTGCTCGTGATACACATTGCCCGTCGTCCACCAGCGCCCTTTGGTGTCGAGCAACGTGGTGTGTGCATCACGCGAGACCATGTGCAATGCACCGTCGGCCATGCGCTCGGTTCGCCATTGATACGGCATGCAGTTCTCGGCGTCAGGATTGCCTTTCGCAATGCCGCTCCATGTGCCGACGATGTTGGGGTCGTTCAATGTCTCAGGTTCAGCGGTTGGGGGCGCGCTGCCAAAAACGATGTTTGTGCTGACTTCGCTACTGGCCTTTGGCATATCGGCTGCAAAGCTTGAGAAAGCCAGCGGCAAGCCAAGGCTGAGACAGAGGATTTTAAGTGTGGTCATGGTGTCCTTTGGTGCGAGCAACGGCGCAGTTGCCTGCGCCGTTGTGTGGGGTGTGTGCTTGCAAAAAATACATTTAAGCGGCGTACTGTTCGCTCAAAAAGCCACGCATTTTTTTCAGAGCGGCCGCTTCGATTTGGCGAATGCGCTCGGCAGAAACGCCGTAGGTGCCGGCCAAGTCATGCAGTGTCTGACCCTTGCCTTCATCATCGGCCAACCAGCGTGATTGTACAATGGTGCGGCTGCGCTCATCTAAAATCTCCAGCGCAGACTCAAGGCCTTCAGAATGCAGTTTGTCTTTTTGGGCGCGTGCCAGCACAGCGGTCGGCTCATTGCTGTCATCGGCCAAATAAGTAATCGGTGCCATCGCCACAGAATCGTCGTCATTGTCCATGCCGCCGTCGATGGCAATGTCGCGGCCTGTGAGGCGTTGGTCCATTTCGATGACTTCTTCGGGTTTGACTTTGAGCACGAGCGCGATGTTTTGCACGTCATCGTGGCTGAGGTTGGTGCCTGTTTTCATGCTGCGCAGGTTAAAAAACAATTTGCGCTGCGCCTTGGTCGTCGCGATTTTCACCATGCGCCAGTTTTTAATCACGTATTCATGGATTTCGGCCTTGACCCAATGCATGGCAAATGACACCAAGCGCACGCCGTGCGCGGGGTCAAAACGCTTGACTGCTTTCATCAGGCCGATCGAGCCTTCTTGAATCAAGTCGGCCTGTGGCAAGCCGTAGCCGACGTATTTGCGGGCAATCGAGACGACCACGCGCAAATGCGAGACGACCAGCGCATGGGCGGATTTTAAATCGTTCGGGTCGGCGCGATACGCCATGGCGTAGTGGTATTCTTGTTCAGGCGTGAGCATCGGCACGGCGTTAACGGCGCGCGCATAGCCCTCTAAATCGCCAAAGCTCGGCACGGCGAGCAGCTGGCTGTAGGTATTGTTGTTTGAAGCGATGGCTAAAGCATTCATGGTCTCTCCTCTTGAGGAAAATAAAGCTAAGGCGTTATTTTAGCACTCTTCTGGTGCGAGTGCCAAACGTGGCATTTATCCGTTAAAGTTGCTAAAACAGCGTGTTACAATTGAGTCGTTGTCACACAGTACAATAGAATTATGGACAGAAAACGGACCTTATTTCAACTTCATTCACCACTTAAATGCCCCATATGACCCCACTCAAACACCTCACTCTCATCGCGCTCGGCAGCACACTGGTCGGTTGCGCTGGCCTTCATTCCAATCAACCCTCACCCCGCGTCGCCGTCGAGCAAGCCGTTCGCCAAAGCGCGCAGGAAAGTTACAATTACTCAGGCAGCGTTCAGCTTGACCGCTTGAGTTTCGGCGCTGCCGCAGCGCCCGTGGCCGATGCGGCGACGGCAGAATTCAAACCGCACCCTGTGCCCAGTGATGTCACGGTGACAGAGGAGCCAGAACTGGACGCGACGAAATTGGCCACGTCAAAATTTGACACGCAGACAGCGATATTGGACGCGTCAAAATACTTCATGGGCAATGTGAAATACGAATTCAGCGGTGCCAGTGACATGCCGAACAAGCGCACTGAAGCGGTCGGTCGAGTGTCATACACAGGTCGTGGCTTGGGCGGTTATTTCGAGCTGGGGTTTTTGTACGACGCCAAAACCCAAACCTATTACATGAACCCCAACGACATGTATGCGGCCATGATTGCCTTTGGTCTGAAATACAACGCCTATCCGTACAGCGAGCCGCATTTGGTTAAATTTGACATGACCGAAGTGCTCAAAACCATACGTGAAGAAATGCGCAAAAATGGTAAAACCAGCAAAGAGATTGAAGGCACCGAAGACCTGATGGCGTATTTTGAAAAGGCCATGTACAAAGCCTTGCAAAAAACCTATGACGCCATCGATGAATCCGCCTTCAGCGAACAGCCACTGAGCCGTCATGACCGCTCGTTTGGCGCAAACCGCAAAGTGCGCGTGGTGCTCGATAAAGCACAGCTTAAAACATTGTTTAAAGTGTATATGGCAGAGGTGGCGGACTTTGGCAAAGCCATAAACGACAAAGACACGGTTGCGCCTGCGATTGATGATATGGCGGCAAACACAACGGTCGGCGAAGCAATGGACATGGATGAGGAAGCGGCGAAAGCCGCTGATTTGGAGCAATTCGCCGCCAAAGGCCCGGACATGAGTTTGAGCATCGACTTTTTACTCGGTCGGCAAAACCGCTGGATGGGCAGTATCGTCGATTTAAGCGTGACAGACAGCAAAGCGCAGTTTCATGTCAACAGCGAATACGCCATCACCAACCACGGCAAA
>CALMCK010000250.1 GCA_937862845.1 uncultured Burkholderiaceae bacterium
CGGTGGGCGCCGCCAATGTGCACAGGGACGATTTTATCAATCAAACCGAGCTGTTTGATGCGCGGCGCGGTCAAGCCCAGTGCTTCAGCGGCTTCGGATGCTTTGTCGGCACTTTTCCATAAAATCGAAGCACAGCCTTCGGGTGAGATGACCGAGTAGGTTGAGTACTGCAACATCTGCACGCAGTCAGCGACGGCAATCGCCAGCGCGCCGCCCGAGCCACCCTCACCGATGATGGTGGTGATGATGGGCGTATTGAGCTTGGCCATTTCAAATAAATTTCGGCCAATCGCTTCAGACTGTCCACGCTCCTCTGCGCCAATCCCAGGATACGCACCGGGCGTATCGACGAATGTGAACACGGGCAGCTTGAATTTTTCAGCGACTTTCATTAAACGCAATGCTTTGCGATAGCCCTCTGGGCGCGGCATGCCGAAATTTCGCATGGAGCGCTCTTTGGTGTCACGGCCTTTTTGGTGGCCGATGACCATACAGGCTTTGCCATCAAAGCGTGCCAAACCACCAACAATCGAGAGGTCATCTGCAAACGAGCGATCGCCGTGTAACTCATGAAAGTCGGTGAATATGTCGTTGATGTAGTTTTGGGTATAAGGCCGCTGCGGGTGACGAGCGACTTGCGAGACCTGCCACGAAGTCAGTTTGCCGTAGATGTCACGGGTCAACTCATCGCTTTTTTTCTTTAAACGGCGGATTTCTTCAGAAATATCCACCGCTGAATCGCTTTGCACCAAGCGCAGCTCTTCGATTTTGCCTTCTAAATCGGCAACAGACTGTTCAAAGTCTAAAAATGTGATGCGCACACGTTTCTCCTGCGTTTTATATAGTGGGACATTTTACCAAATGATGCCGAGTTGCGCCATGTTTAATCATGCTAAATCACGAACGCTAGTACGTTTTTTTCATCAAGTTCACAAAGCCTTCACACGCCCACATTCGCCGCACACACACCGCCCCCATCATGGCACCGTCATCCCGACACACAAGGAGAACCCCATGAAAATCCCAAACATCGCCATTAAGCTCGGCGTTTTAATATTATTAGTCATCGCCCTTCAGCTGCCCAGCAATATGCTGCGCGGCATCATCTGGGAGCGCCAAGAGAATCAACAACAAGTCGCCACAGAGCTGACCGCCAGTAACAGCGGCGCACAAACCATACTTGGCCCAGTCATCACCGTGCCTTATAAGCTGGGCAATACCAACAAAACCATCCAACTCCTGCCCAAAACCCTCGCCATCGATGGCAAGCTCAATGTGTCCACACTCAAACGCAGCATCTATCAGTTTCAGACATATCAGAGCAACAACACATTCACAGGCCAATACGACACCAGCGAGCTGCGCAAACTGGCGCAAAACGGCGCCGTGTTCGGAGACGCATTTTTATCCATCGGCATCACAGATGCACGCGGCATCGGCTCAACCAGCAGCATCACGTTAAACAATCAAAGCTTCACATTCAAATCAGGTGCGAGACTCAACACCATGAAAAATGGGGTCAACGCATCACTTCTCGGCTTGAATTTAACAGACAGAGCACTGATTGACTTCAACATCGCGCTCGATGTCAAAGGCACAGGCCACCTCGCCTACATCCCCGTCGGAGAAAACACCACGCTTGCGCTCTCTGGCAACTGGCCGCATCCGAAATTCTCAGGATC
>CALMCK010000251.1 GCA_937862845.1 uncultured Burkholderiaceae bacterium
GCGCGTCAACGATTTGCTCGTCGGTTTTCGTGCCCAAAGTCGCGACAACCAATGCTTGGGTTTCGCCGCGTGTGAACAAGGCAGAACCGTGGGTGCGTGGCAAGAGGCCGAGGCTGATTTCAATCGGACGAACGGTGCGTGTGTCACGACCGTCAATGCGTGGCTGGCCGCTCAAAATCTGTGTGCGAACCACATTTGATTCGAGGTCGAACAACATGTTGCCCAATTCAACCGCGTCGTATTCCACGCCAGCGGTTTCGAGACCCGCTTTAACATTGGTGGTGACTTCACGCAATGCCGATGTGCGCAGTTGTTTGTCACGAATTTGGTAAGCAGCAGCCACGGGCGCTGTCGCCAGTTCCGCGACTTGTACAAACATCGCTTCGTTTTTCGCAGGGGCAGCCCACGTCCACTCAGGCTTGCCGCCGTCACGCACGAGTTCGTGAATCGCGTCAATCGCCGCTTGCATCTGGTCGTGACCGTAGACGATACCGCCGAGCATGATTTCTTCTGAGAGCTGTTGGGCTTCTGATTCAACCATCAAAACCGCCGCTTCAGTGCCCGCGACGATGAGGTCCATGCGCGATTTTTCGAGCTGGCTGTAGGTTGGGTTGAGGATGTATTCGCCATCGATGTAGCCCACGCGCGCTGCGCCGACTGGACCTGCGAATGGAATGCCTGACACAGCCAAAGCAGCAGATGATGCGAGCAATGCTGGGATGTCTGCGTTGACTTCTGGGTTGCTTGACAACACCTGAACGACGACCTGCACTTCATTGTAAAAACCTTCTGGGAACAATGGACGCAATGGGCGGTCAATCAAACGGCTGGTCAATGTTTCTTTTTCTGATGGACGACCTTCGCGGCGGAAAAAACCACCGGGGATGCGGCCTGCGGCGTAGACTTTTTCGATGTAGTCAACGGTCAGTGGGAAGAAGTCTTGGCCTTGTTTGGCTTGTTCTTTGGCAACCACTGTCGCTAAAACAACCGTTTCGTCCATAGAGAGCAACACCGCGCCTGAGGCTTGGCGTGAGATTTGACCCGTTTCCATAGTGACGGTGTGTTGGCCGTATTGGAAAGTTTTGGTGACTTTATTAAACATTGTCATGATGATTCCTTTATGTTGTGGCGTTGCATCACCTGACATGCTATTCCAACAAGTTTCGTAGAAAAACCTCTTGGAATAACACCTGTCTTACTGTGACACGCGGCCGGTGGGAGAGTTAGATTAAAAAAGCAAAATGCCTGCGTCTATAAACACAGGCATTTCGGATTCAAACCGCAATTATTTACGCAGGCTCAAACGTTCGATGAGTGTGCGATATGCATCGGCATTGTTGCGTTTGAGGTAGTCGAGCAATTTACGGCGGCGGCTAACCATTTTCAACAAACCACGACGTGAGTGGTGATCTTTATGGTTGGCTTTGAAGTGACCCGTTAAATCGTTGATACGGGCGGTCAAAATAGCCACTTGAACTTCTGGAGAACCTGTGTCGCCAGGAGCGCGTTGGTAAGCTGCGACGACGTCGGCTTTAATGATGGTCATACTATTTCCTTTAAAATTACACTTGCGAACGTGACAGCAGAATCGTTTTAACAACCCCAATCCACCACGCCGTGTGCTCGAAATTGAGCAACCGCGATTATAACACAGCTTTAATCCAATGGCAAAACCGATGTTTACCCGCTCGACTGCGCTTTAAACGGGGTAAAATATGCCCACTTTTTTCCTCAGACCTTTTCAACACTCTATAGCGCCATTTAATTTATGTTTCCCATCACCGTCATTAAACTCATTCCATTTGTTGAGGCCATTGGCATCATCGCTTTTTGCATTTCGGGCTTTATTCGCGCACAACAAAAAAAATTTGATGCCATCGGTGTGTTCATCATCGGGTTTGCCACGGCTTTTGGCGGTGGCACGCTGCGCGACATTTTGCTCGACAGACGGCCTTTTTATTGGGTGGAGCACCAAAACTATGTGATTGCGATTTTTCTATGTTCCTTGCTCGCAGGCAAAACTTTGGATTTCATGCACCGCGTTTTTTCGCGCAAGGCGATGATTGTCGCGGATGCCATGGGCTTGGGTTTATTTGCCGTGACCAGCACGGTGGTCGCACTTGATGCGGGCATGCCCTACTTTGTTTCCGCAATGTTTGGCGTGATTGGCGCCGCGTTTGGCGGCGTGGTGCGAG
>CALMCK010000252.1 GCA_937862845.1 uncultured Burkholderiaceae bacterium
GGGAACACACCATTTTGGTCACACCGACAGGCTATGAGGTGCTGACCATGTCTGAAGGCAGCCCTGCCACACCTTCGTTTATCGCACCTGCGGCGTAAAATCACATTCAATGAAATCCGCATCACGCCATGACAATCCCAAAAACCTCACATGCACATAATCCATGATTCAACACCAATCAAATAAAACCCAGTGGCGTTTGATTTTCGTGCTGTGGTTTTGCGGCATGGGTGCTTCTATGCAGTTTGCAAAAGTGTCGTTGGCATTTGATGAGTTGCAAGCTTATTACCAAGCCAGCGAGGGCGAAATCGGCGTGGTCCTGTCATGGGTCGGTGTGTGTGGCATGATTCTCGCGGCGGGTGTGAGTGTGTTTATCGCCCGCTTTGGCTATCGCCGCTTGTTGTTTTTGGCGATGATTTTGGCGGCGGGCTTGGCAGTGTATCAAATCAGTTTGCCCTCTTTATCCGTGCTGCTCGTGACGCGCTTGGTTGAAGGATTGGCGCACCTCATCATCGTCGTGACCGCGCCCACTTTGATGGTGGCGGCATGCGCAGCGGACAAGCGTTCGATGGTGATGAGTTTATGGGGCACGTTTTTTGGCGTGACCTTTGCGCTGGTCGGCGCGTTGGCGCCGTGGCTGATTGCGCTCGGCGGGGTTCGATCTTTGTTTATTTTTCATGCGCTGTGGATGCTGGTCATGCTGGCGCTGCTGGCGCTGACCTACCGCCATGAGTTGATTCCATTGCCGAGCGTGCCTGCGGTGATCTCGATTAAAAGTCTGTATCAGCAACACCTGCGTATTTATGGCTCGCTGCCGACGATATTGCCCAGTCTGTGTTTCATCAACTACACGGCGCTGTATGTCGCCTTACTGACTTTTTTCCCAAAAATCGGCGGCGCAGGACCGCTGTGGCTGCCCGTCGTTTTGCCGCTCATCAGTTTGGTCGGTGCGTTTTTGGTTGGCGTGTTGATTCAACATGGCATGACGCCGATCAAAGCCACCCAAATGGCTTTTGGCAGCGCGATGTTGGTGTTCATCGCCCTCAGTGCGGCATATGCGCTCGATATTGATGTGTCTTGGTTTAAAGTCGTGGTGTTTTTCACCCTCGGCTTAATGCAAGGCGCCATTTACGGCATGATTCCCTATCTCTCAAAACAATCCCATCAACAGGCACAGTCCATCTCGGCCATCGCTCAACTGGGTAACTTGGGTTCGACCATTGGCCCGCCATTGTTGGGCATCGCTTTTGTTTGGATGGGGGTTTCTGGTTTACTCGGCGCTTCATTTTTATTGCTGCTCACGGGTTTGTTGTTGGCCACGATTTTACCCAAACGATTGAACGCCACCGTTCACCTCTAATCTGCTGAATGATGTTGCACCAAAACAAGCATACTTGCGCATGGATGGACGCTATATTGATGCAGCCATCGCGTTTTAACGCGTGACCAACGGCGTGCCGTTTTAACACTCAGTAGACTTTAACCATTTTTTAGCCTCGATCATTTATGCCTTTTCAAAACTACACCACCGCTCGCCTTTCCGCCATCGACCACTTCACCCGCGCGGGCAGTAGTCCGACGCTGAAGATTCGGCGCTTGATTCGCGATTTAACCGTGGCGGCGGACGAGTGCATTATCGAAGCGTGGCGCAGCAAGCTCGAGGCTTTGATTCCGAGTTCATTGACGGGGGCGGTGTGTTTGGTGGCCGTCGGCGGCTACGGTCGAGCGGAGCTGTTGCCCAACTCTGACATTGATTTACTGGTGCTGATTGATGCGGCGCGGCTGGATGCGCCGCAGCGCGCAGAGCTGAACGCTGCGATTGAGCAATGGGTCGGCAGTATGTGGGACATGGGTTTGACGCTCGGTCACAGCGTGCGGACGGTCGATGAATGTTTGGCGTTTTGTGATGAGGATTTAGCGACGCAGACGGCGGTTTTAGAAGGACGTTTGTTGGCGGGCGCGGCGGCGGTCTTTAAGGATTTTTATGCGCAGTTTCATACCAATTTTGATTTGCGCACATTCTGGCGCGCCAAGCTCGCTGAAATGCGGCAACGCCATGCCCGATTTGCAGACACGCCATACAGTTTAGAGCCAAATCTGAAAGAAGGTCCTGGCGGTTTACGCGATTTGCAACTGATGATGTGGCTGGCCAAAGCGGCGCGCATGGATGGCTCGAGCAAAACCTCGTGGCAAGACCTGCGCGACACGGGCTGGCTCTCGACCGAGCAATTGCGTGCTTTGTTGCGCTGTGAAAACTGGTTGCTGGCCATGCGAGCGCATTTGCATATTTTAAGCAGGCGCACAGAAAACCGTGTGCTGTTTGATTTGCAAACCTCTGTCGCCGAAGCTTTTGGCTTCACAATGACAGCTGGCAAGCGCGCCAGCGAGCACTTGATGCAGCGCTATTATTTATCCGCGAAAACCATTTCTCTGCGCTGTACCTTGTTTTTACAAAAGTTTGAGCTGTTTCTCTCACCGCCCACCGCGCCGCACACACCACAGCGTATTGAGGGCTACCCTAATTTTTTTGTGGTGGACAATTTATTGACCATTGCGCGCGAAGACGTTTTCACCAACAAACCCCATCTGCTGCTCGATTTATTCATCGTGTATGCCAGTCACCCCGACGTGACTGGGCTGACCTCAAAAACATGGGACGCATTGCTCAAAGCGCGCCGCCACATCAACCCAGCCTTTCGCCGAGATCCTGCCAATCGAGCGCGCTTCATCAATATTTTCAAAAGCCCCAATGGCATCACTCACACTTTGCGGCTGATGAACCAAACAGGCATATTGGGTCGCTATCTGCCCGCATTTCGTAAAATCGTCGGCCAAATGCAGCATGACTTGTTTCACATTTACACCGTTGATCAACATATTTTGATGGTGATTCGCAATCTTCGCCGCTTCACTTTGGACGAATACACCCACCACCACGAGTTGGCCAATCAAGTCATGAGCGAGTTTGGCGAGCCATGGCTGCTTTATTTGGCGGGCTTGTTTCACGACATCGCCAAAGGCCGAGGCGGCGATCACTCTGTGCTCGGCACGGCCGATGTGGCGCGCTTCGCCAAACAACACGACTTGAGCATTGAACAAATCGATTTGCTTAAATTTTTGGTCAAACACCACCTCACCATGTCCACCTTCGCGCAAAAAGAAGACCTATCGGATGTTGATGTGATTGCCCGTTTCGCGGCTTTATTTAAGACACCGCAGCATTTGCAAGCGCTGTATTTGCTCACAGTGGCAGACATCCGTGGCACCAGCCCCAAAGTATGGAATGCGTGGAAAGACAAATTACTGGCCAACTTATATCGCCTGACGCTGCGCTACATGTCAGGGCACACGCCGATTCCTGCCGACTTAATCAAAAAACGCCAAGAAAACTCGCAGATTTTATTGCCCGCCAACACCTCCATCAACGACGTGCAAGAACTCTGGCAACAATTCGACACTGAGTACTTCCTGCGCCACGACACCACCACCATCGCATGGCATGCCGCCAGCATTGTGGCAGCAGGTGACGAGACCACCGTGGCGGTGCAGCCCTTTGTCAGCGGAGAGGATTTCAGCCTGCACATCATGGTCTATACGC
>CALMCK010000253.1 GCA_937862845.1 uncultured Burkholderiaceae bacterium
TAATTTTCGGTGATGTAACCGCCGAGCAGCGGGCCGATCACTGGGGCAATCACCACCGTCATCGCCCAAAAAGCCATCGCCATGCCGCGCTTGGCGGGCGGATAGCTGTTCATCATAATCGCTTGACCGAGCGGCACCATCGGGCCACTGACCAGACCTTGCATCAAGCGAAAAAACACCAGCATGTTGTAATTGGTGGCAAAGCCGCACAGCACAGAAAACAAAGTGAACAGCAACACCGACCAAATAATCAAACGCACCTCGCCGACGCGGCGCGCCAGCCAGCCCGTCAGTGGCACCGCGATGGCCGCAGCGAGCGAGTATGAGCTGATGATGGACGTGCCTTCATTGGCCGACACACCCATGGTGCCTGCGATGGTTGGCACGGACACATTGGCAATCGTGGTGTCGAGCACCTCCATGAACGTCGCCATGGCAGTCGCAATCGTCAGCAACACCAATGCACCGCCTTTGAGTGGGGCGAGTGGTGCGGCGGCTTGGTGCGCGACGGGTTCGACGGTGTTTGTCGTATCAGCGGTGACTGTGGTCATAAGCAAATGTGGTGGGGTGGGTTGTGCGGGTTCGCGTGTTGCTCGAATCTTTATGGAGTGGACATTCTGCCCACTCATCATGGGCGATTATTTATTCGCATCAATGATTTTCATGGCAGCAGCATCGGCCTCGGCTGCGTCCTGCGTGTACACCGTGGTCACCAAATCGGCTGTCGCGGCTGTGTCGGCCGTTGAGCCGAGCACGGCGCCATCTCGAGCATGTGTGTCGACGATGGCTTCCATCGACATACCGACGCGCAGTGGAAATTTTTTGAGTTGTTCGGCATCGATTGTGATGCGCACGGGAATGCGTTGCACGATTTTAATCCAGTTGCCCGTGGCGTTTTGTGCAGGCAGTACAGAGAAGGCAGAGCCTGTGCCGATGGCAATGCCTTGCACTTTGCCTTTATAAGTCACAGCACTGCCGTACATGTCGGCTTTGATTTCGACGTCTTGGCCGACGCGCAGATTGGCGAGCTGGGTTTCTTTAAAGTTGGCATCGACCCAAACTTGATTGGCCGCGACCAGATTCATCAATGGCAGATTCGGTGCGACGGATTGACCCACTTGGACATAACGTTTCGCGACAATGCCATCAATCGGTGCGATCACTGCGAGGCGTTTTTGATTGATGTAGGCCGAACGAAATGCCGCTTTGGCGCGCTCAACGCTTGGGTGATGGGCGATGTCAGTGTTGGCCACTTGCGCTGTGGCGCTGTTGTTTTGTGACTGTGCGACTTGTTGGGCGGCTTTTGCTTTGGCCAGTGCGTCTTGTGCCGTGGCGAATTCTTCTTTGCTCACCGCGCCTGTGGCGACCAGTGGTGCGCGGCGGTTGACGGCCTCTTGGGCTGTTGTGACGGCGGTGTTGGCTTGCGCGAGTTGCGCGTTGGTGATGCCGGTGTTGTTAAATGCTTGGCGAATTTGGCGTGTGGTGTCGGCCAATTGTGCCGAGGCTTGTGTCAATGCGACGTCGGCATCGGTGGCATTGAGTGTGACCAGTGCTTGTCCTGCTTTGACTTCTTGATTTTCTTCGGCGAGCACGGCTTCAACCGTACCGCTGGTTTGCGCGTTGATGGCGACGACATTGCCGCCGACATAGGCGTTGTCTGTGCTTTCATTAAAGCGGGCGACGAAAGTGTAATAAATCGCGAAAGCGATGCCCATCAGTAAAAATGCACCAATGGCCATGGTCATTTTTTTGCGGCGCGTCGCTGCGTTGGCGGCGATTTGTGCTTCGGTTGGTTCAACGGTTGCAACAGTTTCTGGTGAGGTTTGCTCGGTCATTGGGTGTCCTTGAGGCGTTCAGATGTCGTGTGTTTGGTTGTGTTCGGTTGTATTTGTTTAAGTTTGATTCGCGCTCAGTGATTGCCCATCAGCTCATCAAAACCCGTGCCCAGACTGGCGGCGAGTTTCGCTTCGGCGGTGCGGCGCGCCGCATAGGCGGCTTCTAAATTGTCGCGCTCGCGCAGCTCGGCACTCATGGTCATCAATGCGTCCATTTGTGGGCTGATGCCTTGTTTGTAACGCGCGTTGGCGAGGCTGGCGAGTTTGGCTTGGCTGTTTAAAATGCGCTGTTGTTGTGCCAATCGCACGTCGCTTTCGCGGTGGCTGGCCAATTGCTGATACGCATCAGACAGTGCTTGATACACGGTTTGATTGTATTGGGCGATGCTCGCGTCCAGTGTGGCTTGCTTCATGCGCAAATTGCTGTTGAGCGCCGCACCGCTGAAAATCGGCAGGCTAATCGCGGGCTCGACCGAGCCAAATTGACTGCTCGATTTAAACAATTTGTCCAAACCCAATGCTTGAAAACCGATGTTGATGTTTAAATTGATGTTGGGATAGAACTCGGCTTTGGCCGCTTTGACGTTTTGCACCGAGGCTTCGATTTGGTGGCGCATGGCGGCGATGTCGGCGCGTTTGCCGAGGATGTCGGCGGGAATTGTTTTCGGCAATGCCACGCTGCTCCACTGACGTGTCGCACGGATGACAGGCAGCTGCGCGGGCGTTTGGCCGATGAGCGTGGCGAGCTGGGCGCGAAAGATTTCGCGTTGGGCGTTGAGACTCGCTTGCAGTTGTGAAAGTTGTCCGAGTGCGATGTCAATCTGCAGGCTGTTTTGTGTGGCTTGCAGGCCTGCGCGTTCGCGCTCTGTCCAGCGTTGTTTGAGTTGCGTGGTTAAAGCGATTTGTTGCTCGAGTAAATCGCTGCGCGTCTCAATGCTTGAGAGTTGGGCATGCAACGCCACGATGTTTGACGCGATGGACAATCGAGCGGCTTCGTACTCAAACTGGGCGGCGGCGGCTTGACCGAGCGCGGCTTTGTATTTGGCACGGTTTTTGCCCCACAGGTCCAAATCCCAAGCAAAATTACCCGCGAGGATGCCAGACTCTTGCCATGTGCCGCCCAAACCAGGCGGGTAAATGTAGTTGTCGCTGTATTGTTGGCCCGTCAATGCGAGCTTGACGCCGCCCGTTGGCCAGCGCAGCTTGCGCGTGCCATCGGCCAATACATCCGCGCTCTCAACACGTGCGCCCAATACCTGTAAATTGGGTGCGCCGAGGAAAGCTTGTTCAATCAGTTGGTTGAGTGTGTCGTCGTGGTAACTGCGCCACCAGCCTTGTTGCGGCCAAAGCGCTAAATCAGCGGCACTGGCGGCGGGCAAATCAAGCTGGGTCAAGCCCACTTGTGGCAATGCTTCGTGTTTGGATGTGATGCTGGCGCAGCCTGCCAGAGTGAGTGCTGCGGTGAAGATGGTGATGCGAAAACTCGTTTGGATGAATTGGGCAGCCATGGCTTGCTTTGCGTTAAAGGGATTAATTGGAAGGTGGTTTTGGCATGGATTTGAAAAACTCCATGCCGCGCAAGCGGGCTTCTTGGTTGATGCACGCGGTGATGAATTTGCCTTGCTTTTGGGTCTCGATAATACCGGCTTGTTCGAGCGTTTTGATGTGGTGCGAGATGGTCGGTGCGCCGATTTTAAGCTTGGTGGCGATTTCGCTGATGAGGTAGTTGCACGGTTCTGATTCGAGCTGGAGGCGCTCGTGCTCTAAAATCTCAAGGTAGAGCGCGAGGCGGTTTTCATTCGCCAATGCTTTGAGCTGGCGCACGAGTTGTTTGAGTTCTTTGGAGTCGATGGTCATGGTGCAGGTGTTTTGTTTTAAAACATGTGTTTACAGAACGACCATTCTAATCCAATGCTTCGATAGTCGTCAAATAATAAAACAAATTCTCGCAAATGTGGTGTGCATGCAACACCCCCACACCACAAAAAACCCGACCAAAAAGGTCGGGTTGCTGTGTCATGGTCACGTGGACTTTAATGTCAGCGGTTGGCTTTGAGCTCGGCCTTGGACAATTTGCCGTCTTTGTCGGTGTCGATGGTTTTAAAGTTTGTGGCGATGTCGGTTAAACCCGCGTTTTGTGCCTCTGTCAGGGTGAGCATGCCGTCACCGTTTTTGTCGGCTTCTGAGAATGTGGCGGCGCCGGCATAGACGCTGGTCAAAGCGAGTGCGAGTGCACCGACGCGGATTTTGTTTAATGTGTTCATGTTTGACTCCAAAAATACAAGGCAAATGCCTCGTGTTTCGATTAATGCGCCGTGTGCGCATTTGGTTGTCACGATTTTAATGTTTTTTTGTGTTGGGGTGGTTATTTTGTTGGTTTAATTTGATTTTTGCGTGTTTGTGGTGCTAAACCTCCGATGAGGCTGTGTTAAAATCCACGTTTTGCACAAAATATAACTTTACAAGTAGAGGTCTTATGAGCACACACACGCCTAAAAATCCACTCGTGGTCCCCATGCGTCCGCGCAGTCGCTCTGAGGTGCACCGCGCATCGACGCCGTTGGAACTGTTTTTTGACTTGGTGTTTGTGGTGGCGGTCGCCTTGGCGGCGGCACGTTTGCACCACGGCGTCATCGAAAATCACGTGGGCGGCGCCTTGTTGTCCTATGTCATGGTGTTTTTTGCCATTTGGTGGGCGTGGATGAATTTCTCATGGTTTGCCTCTGCCTATGACACGGACGACGTACCGTATCGTTTGTTGGTCATGGTGCAATTGGTCGGTGCCTTGGTGTTGGCCGCAGGCGTGCCGTCGGCGGTTGAATCTCAAAACTGGTTGTTGGTGACGGTGGGTTACTCGATTTTGCGTTTGGCCCTGATTGCG
>CALMCK010000254.1 GCA_937862845.1 uncultured Burkholderiaceae bacterium
CACGTATTTCGCACTGCCCAGCGGTTTGACCACATCGAGCAATGCTTTTAGAGGAAAGCCATCCCACGGAATCACCATCGACCAACCCTCCACGCAGCGCAGACGGTAAATTCGCTCCTCGTGTGCGAATTTAAGCAAATCCTCCATGCCAAATGTCGTCGGCTGCGCCACCAGACCGCCCACCTCAATCGCCCACGGCGTCGTGATAAAACCAGCCGACTCTGCCGCCACTGCAGTTTTGTTGGTGGAAAACTCGTAAAAATTATTGTAATGGGTGATTTGCTTGAGTGTATTGGGCGTGTTCAGCGTGTCCACTGCATTCGACGCGTCTGGCACATTGACCACATCTGCCTGAGTAGCCGCAGCCGTCTGCGACTTTGCTGTCAGTTCCTGAGTAGACGCCAGTGCTGGGTTGAAATGCCGATACAAGCCAAATGTCGCCACTCCGCTCGCTGCAACCAACCCCGCTTGCATAAAATGCCGACGATTTTGATACACCGTCTCACTGGTGATTTCGGATGGTTTGATGTCCTGACTCATGGTTCACCTCAAATAAGTTGTCCTACTCATTAGACGATGGTACGCCAATAACCTAACAGGTTTTTCCGCCATTTGACAAAAAATGTCAATTGACTGGTATTTTTGGTATAATGCCTGACTACCAAACGCGAACCATATACCAATACCTATAACGAGAGTCATCGCGTTTCACCAAACTCGGCAACACAGACCGAGCCGCGCACAGCAGCACAGCGCACAGGGATAACGCGAGGCGACGCTAATGAACAGCGCGCCCACACAAAAGTAAGGACGCCGATGCAATACAGCTACAACACCAAAAAGCCAGTCAAATCCACCAAGTCAACCGTCATAGTGGTCAACTCGGACAAACCCATGGCCTCATTTGAAATGAGCACATGGGTGATACATCATGGCAAAAAAATATTTTTCGGCGTCAGCACACTCGCCGCAGCATTGGCTGTTGCAGTGGTGACTTTGGGCGCCAAACAAATCAGCACCACGAGCGAAAACATCGCTCTAAACAAACAAGTTGAAGACCTAAAAAACTACAACTCCGCCGAAGCAGCCGCCAAAATCAGCGAGCTCAAAAAATCTGAAACCACCGTCAACGCCTTGCAAAACTACCTGCACGAGCGCGGCATCAACCCAGATGGCACCACCCCGAACACCAACGATGCCGTCTCTGACGACAACACACCCGCTGTCGGCGGCGTCTATCGCCCCATCAGCGCAGAGCTGCCCTACGGCAATCGATTCAACCAAAACACCCAAAAAGTGCTCGACGCCATTAAAAACGTACCCATTGGCGTCCCCTACCACGGCACCATCACATCAGGATTTGGCAATCGCAGCAACCCATTTGGCGGTCACAGCGGCGAAAACCACTCAGGCATGGATTTTCGCGGCCCCATCGGTGACGCAATTCTCGCCACAGCAGATGGCGTGGTTGTGCAAGCAGGTCGCGCAGGCGGCTACGGCAATGCCGTTAAAATTTCGCACGGTTACCAATTAGAAACCCTGTATGGACACATGTCCGAAGTCGATGTGACCGTCGGCCAAAAGGTCAAAGCAGGCGAGACCATCGGCAAACTCGGCAACACAGGCCGATCCACAGGCCCACACTTGCATTATGAAGTGCGCCGCGACGGCACGCCGATAGACCCTGCTGGATTTCTCAACTTACAAGAAATGTAATCGCGCATGCGTCGCCCATAAACCCTACTAAAAAAGTAGGGTTTATTCATACGCCCAACCAACCCATCCACAACTCACCCATCACCACTTCAACCTTCAAGGACGCCCATGTTCGGTAATAAAAAAGATGAAAACGGCACTGTCAACCACACCATCACCACCTTCATCGGTGAGTCCGCCAGCTTCGAGGGCAATCTCACCGCCCAAGCCTCCATCAAAGTCGATGGCCGCATCAACGGCGACATGAACATCGAAGGCATGATTGTCCTCGGTGAGACCGCCCGCATCACAGGCAATGTCAACACCACAGAGCTGATTGTCTACGGCCACATTGACGGCAATGTCAACGCCACCACCCTCACCCTCAAATCATCGGGCCACATCACGGGCAACATTCACGTCAAAAATTTAGAAATCGAATCAGGTGCCAGCTACCAAGGCCACGTCCAAATGCAAAGCACCACCAGCACCACCATTTAACTCAGACAGACGGGTTCAACAAGGCGGGTTAAAAACCCGCCTTTCGCGTCTGCTCAATTGGAAAAACCAGCAAATTCGCGTATACTAGCGGTTTTCCACCCAACCATTGTTTCCTTGAACTGCGAGTTCCCATGCCTATCTATGCTTATCGCTGCGCCGACTGCGGTCACGCCAAAGATGTATTGCAGAAAATGAGCGATGCACCGCTGACCGACTGTCCCGCTTGCGGACATCCGTCCTTCAGCAAGCAGGTCACCGCAGCTGGTTTTCAGCTCAAAGGCTCTGGTTGGTATGTGACAGATTTTCGTGGCAGCGCCACGACTGACAGCGGCTCAAGCTCAACCAGTGTCGGCGGCGAGTCGGCCGTCACCGCAGCAGCGCCAGCAGCAGCACCCACCAACACAGAGAGCAGTAGCAGCGCAGGCTCATGCAGCACGGGCTGCGCCTGTCACTGATCCGCTTTAACCTGACTCATTCACACCATCGAATCGAACCCCATGCGCAAACATTTCAGCACCGCCAAAATTCGCACCTACCTCGTCACGGGGATTTTCGTGTGGGTGCCGATTCTGATTACATTCGGCGTGATTCTTTGGGCCAAAAATTTCCTCACAGGGATTTTCGACTCAGTGGTCGACACCATTGCACAGTTTTTGCCAGCGATTTCTCAAGCACCTTTTTTAGCGATTAAAAACATCCCATTTCTAGGCGTGATTTTAGTGGTGACTCTGCTTTTTTTAACAGGGTTTATGGCGTCCAATCTGCTCGGTCAATGGTTTTTACGCACCATGGACTCGCTGTTTGCGCGGATTCCAATTGTCAAAAGCATTTATGGCAGCGTCAAACAAGTGTCTGACACATTGTTTTCCAGCAACGGCCAAGCCTTTCGCCATGCCCTGCTCGTGCAGTACCCACGCGCAGGCGTATGGACAGTGGCATTTCAGACTGGCACACCGAGCGGCGACGTGGCGGACAAGCTCCCACCAGACTGCATCAGCGTCTATGTGCCGACCACGCCGAATCCGACCTCTGGTTTTTTTCTGATCATGCAAAAATCCGACGTGGTGCTGCTCGACATGAGTGTCGATGAAGCACTCAAATATATTATTTCAATGGGTGTGGTGTCTCCAGAAGACCATGATGCCATTCCCGTTATTGAAGTCAAACCTGAAACACATTCATAAAATATTTATTTTAGATTTAACAACGAAAGAAGAACCATGTCCATGCGCAGCCATTTTTGCGGTCAACTGACCACAGCCCAACTCGATCAAACCGTCACCATCTGTGGTTGGGTGAACACCCGCCGCGACCACGGTGGCGTGATTTTCATTGACGTGCGCGACAAAGAAGGCCTCGTACAAGCCGTGTTCAACCCTGAAGCAGCAGAGATGTTCAAGCTCGCGGGCACACTGCGCAATGAGTGCTGCATCAAAGTCGTCGGCCGCGTCATCAAGCGCGATGACAAACTGATTAACCCGAAACTCAAAACAGGCGAAATCGAAATCGTCGCGCAAGAGCTCGAAATCCTCAACGCGTCCATCACCCCGCCATTCCAGCTCGACGAAGAAAACCTCTCCGAAACCACACGCCTCACCCACCGCGTGCTCGACTTGCGCCGCCCGCAGATGCAGCACAACATGAAGCTGCGCTATAAAACCGCAATGGCGATTCGTCAATTCCTCGACGCCAACGACTTCATCGACATCGAAACACCGATGTTGACCAAATCCACGCCCGAAGGCGCACGCGACTACCTCGTGCCATCGCGCGTGCACGACGGTCAGTTTTTTGCATTGCCACAGTCGCCGCAGTTGTTCAAACAAATGCTGATGGTTGCGGGTTTTGATCGCTACTACCAAATCGTCAAATGCTTTCGCGACGAAGACCTGCGCGCCGATCGTCAACCCGAATTCACCCAAGTCGATATCGAAACCTCATTCATGAGCGAAACCGACATTCGCTCGATGTTTGAAGGCATGATTCGCGGTGTGTTTAAAGACGTGCTCAACGTCGAGCTCGCTGAGCAATTCCCAAGCATCACCTACGACGACGCCATGCATCTGTACGGCTCAGATAAACCCGACATGCGCATCAAGCTGCAATTCACCGAGCTCACCGACGTCATGAAATCCGTGGACTTCAAAGTATTCAACGCCGCCGCCAACATGGAAGACGGCCGCGTCGTCGCCCTGTGCGTGCCCAATGGCGCAGAACTCTCACGCTCGGAAATCGACGCCTACACCCAGTTTGTCGCCATCTACGGCGCACGCGGCTTGGCTTACATTAAAGTCAACGAGCTCGAAAAAGGCCGTGACGGCTTGCAATCACCGATTGTCAAAAATATCGACGACGACGCACTCGCTCAAATCCTCGAACGCACCGCCGCGAAAAACGGCGACATCATTTTCTTTGGCGCTGATAAAGCAAAAATCGTCAACGACGCCATCGGCGCACTGCGCATCAAAATCGGCCACGAAAAAGGCCACGCCTCCAAAGACTGGCAGCCACTGTGGGTCGTAGACTTCCCGATGTTTGAACGCGACGACGAAGCCGGCCGCTGGACCGCCTGCCACCACCCGTTCACCGCACCCAAAGACGGCCACGAAGACCTGCTCACCACCAACCCAGGCAAATGCATTGCAAAAGCCTATGACATGGTGCTCAATGGTTCTGAAATCGGCGGCGGCTCTGTGCGGATTCACCGCGAAGACGTGCAATCCAAAGTATTCCGCGCGCTCAATATCAACGCCGAAGAAGCGCAGGAGAAATTCGGCTTCCTGCTCGACGCTCTCCAATACGGCGCGCCACCGCACGGCGGCATTGCATTCGGCCTCGACCGCATCGTCACCATGATGACCGGCGCAGAGTCCATCCGCGACGTCATCGCCTTCCCGAAAACCCAACGCGCACAATGCTTACTGACCGCCGCACCGTCACCTGTGGACGAAAAGCAACTGCGCGAACTGCATATTCGTCTGCGCAATGCCGACGTGAAGTTGGCCGACGTGAAACGCGAAGAAGCGTAAACGCATGGATGTAGAATGAAAAAAGCAACCGAGAGGTTGCTTTTCAGACTTTGATAAACCCCTGTATTTTTGCAGGGGTTTATTGTTTTTAGATGTTGGTTTTGGTTTTAAATCGCTCTCAAAGCAACATTAAGACCGTCAATGACGCCAGACCAATCATCATCCGCCAAAATTTTTTCTCGCAGGAACACAGATTGCGCCTCACTCCAAAAAGCAGCCTCATGAAGTGCCAACTGATTGGGAATCGGTCTGTGTGCGGCGATGAATTTTTGGATACCATCAGGCGTTGATGAAAGGCCCAATTGAGTAAAAAGATTGGCCATTGTGTGAATATTGCTTTCCATGTCATTCTCCAGTGTTTATAAAATCTGAATTAAGACGCCCCACGAAGCGGGTTCCGCTTGAATCAATCAGTTCGCCTGCGGGCTGTCATTTAAGAACCGCCGCTTCAATTGTGGTGATTTCGATTTTCTTTTGTTTCATCATTGCAGCCATCGCCTTGGCAGACACTTCTTTGTCTGCACTTAACGTCAACTCCGTCAATCTTTTCGGGAAAATTTGCCACGACACCCCAAAACGGTCTTTCAGCCAGCCGCAGTTGCTTTCCTCGCCACCATCTGCCGTCAGCGCTTCCCACAGTCGATCAGTCTCTGACTGATCGGGCGTTTCGACCGAAATCGACACGGCCTCCGTCAATGTGAAATGAGGTCCCGCATCAAGAATCTGGTAACGCGCGCCGCCAAGTGAGAAGTCGATAACTGAAAATGTGCCGTGACCCGCGTCAGCCGAAAACGTCCTTTCGACCTTGCTTCCCGAAATCAAAGAACAATAGAACTCCGCAGCCTCGAGACCTCGGCCATCACGGAACCATAAACAAGTACGAATGGTAGTGGACATTTTTTTCTCCCAGTACGTGTGAATCAATTCACACAGATTAACGTACGTTATGCGACAAAAAATATTGATAATCAGTTTCCAGATCGCCGCACATTTTTTTGAAATAAATACAGTATTGTTTCCAGAATGTCTGAATCGATTTTAGCCATCGGCTTGCATGAAACACAAGCCCTTTGTGCCAATACTGAAAAATCATTCATCAATGGATTTGGGCGCGCTGAGTGCTTTGCTGTAGTAACCCGATGTATCGAAGCAACACACTCGCCGCTTGCCTTGTGCGAGCATGTCGCAGGCATCGGCAATGCGTTTGGCTCGAGTTTTGGCCTGCTTGGCGCTTTCAATCCAGTGTATCCAATCGAGTCGCGCGATGATGCTGGTGCTCTGCCAAACCTGCCATGCTGCGGGTGCATCGTGCAGGGCCTGTTGTAGCTCGCTCGGTATGTCCGGCTCTGGCTCTTCTGCGGCAGGCGCGATGGTCAATGACACGGTGTCGCCAAAATCAGTCGCGCTGGCCTCGAGCAGCAATGAGTCAATTTTTAACCAATGACTGAGCTGGCCGTCTGGCTCAAGCAATGACTGAAACGGACAGCCATTCAACGTGCCCACCACGGTGCAACGCCCGCGTCTGGGCAGGGTCTCGCTGACGTTTTTAGGCAATACGACAAACGCCCAAATCTGCTCGCCGCTCGAGTGGACGGGACGAAGCAGCTGTGCTTTAAATCGCGTGGACGTGGGTGCTGGCTTCATTTGTGTGTTTATTTTTTTGCGTCATTCACTGGACATGATGAATCAGCGATAGGTAAGATGAGTTTTTTTGCATCACCGTGGGCATGGGGTTCAACGCATTAAACAGCCAATTTGAATGCCAAATAGGGCACAAGGTTAAACACCAGCACCGCAATTTTATAATTGGCCAAATACGAAAAATAAAGTGCTGGCAATTTTTCTTTGTCAACGTTGAGCAGTTTACTGTGGATGCTGGCAATGTGGTCTGATGCAGATATCAGCAGCAATGCGACCAAGCCAAGAATGCAAGCGTTTATCACAGTACACCAGCCCAATACGGTGGCGATGGTTTCAAAGTTTGACATAATAGTTACTCCTTAGATTTGGTTAACATCAAGCCAAAACCAGACTCTTATGACAAGTGTATCACATACAAAAACTGCTGACCTGCGCGCAAATGGGCGGTTCAATGCGACCTTTGTTACATAGAGTGAAAGCCGATCATATTGCCCTCGGTGTCTTTCACGAGACTCATGAAACCATACTCGCCAATCGACATTTTTTCTTTCTCGACACTGCCGCCGTTTTTGACCACACGCGCGGTCTCCACGGCGCAGTCCTCACAGGCGAAGTAAACCAGCGTGCCACCCACAGCAGGCGAGAAGCCATCCATTTTAACCAGTGCGCCCGTGGCGCCGTACTGGTTCATCGAGTCTTCACTGTCGGCGGGGAAGGCGCACATCTCTACAGATTCCAAGCCCGCAGGTGATGGCATGTCCTGCATTTTAATGTCGAGTACGGCTTCATAAAAAGCCTTTGCACGCGCCATGTCTTCCACATAAATTTCAAACCAAACCACTGAATTGTTTTTCATCGTTGCTCTCCTTTTGTTTATGTGTGTTTGTTCAGCGCACATCTGTTTTGCACCTTGTTTATATTAAAACACATCGTATTTGGTGAGGGCATTTATTTTTTGTGTGTACTCGTCCGCAATAGCTGCTCTGCCAAATCGGTCACCAACCACTCCTGTGCAATCAGCCCATCGCGAAACTGCGTGACAACCATATCCCGCCAAACCAACTGCTGACCTGTGGCGGGAAAGCCTCGATAAGCGGCCCGATGGGTGCCGCGCAGGGTGCGCTGCCAAGCAATGCGTGTGTCACTTTCTAAAAAAACCTCCAGCTCAAGCCGAACATCAGGGAAGCTGTGCCGCAGCATTTTGATGCTGTCTTTGACGATTTTATGCCCGCCCGTCATCTCGTGGTCGGTGAGGTTCACGAGATAATCTGATGCGAAATAGTCACCCACCGCTGCCAGTTGACCATCGACGATCAGGACTTGGTTCGCCGCTTTAATGGTTTCGCTCAATGACTGTGTCATGTGAATCTCCTTATGAGTCAGGTGTGTCAAGCGCATCAGGCGCTGCGAATGGCTTGGCGAATGTAAATGCCTGCGCACTTGGGCCGTTTTGCTCTATGTGTTGCAGCCTTGTCTTGCCTTCTGCTACCGTGGGAATATGACCTGCGGGTATCCACCACAGTGCTTGATGTGCCTGCAGCATTTTATTAAACCATGCGTCTCTGTCGCGAACCAATTCCACGTGAACGGATTTGTAAACATAGTGCTTGAGCGCATCCATGTTTTGCCAAACACTCATGTTCACGATGATTGATGGGTCTTCAAATGCTTGAATCGATGTGGCGTCGCCGCCTTCTGTTTGCAGTCGCCAAATGAAACCCGCGCTGGCATCCGCCAGCGCATTGATTTCATCGAGGCGCTCGACAAAGCCTTTCATTATTTCAGAGTCCATCGTGTCTCGCGCTTTGGCGATGTTGATTTGTGCCAGTTGATATTCGGCCATTTGACTTCCTTTGTGTGGCTTTGTGCGTTTATGCGTTTGTATGTTTGTATGTTTGTATGAATTGCTTGACGTGATTCTAAACCATTCACAGCTGCGCTGCTTCAAGCTCGGGGCCGCGTGTGCTAAAATCAAAACCTTCAATTCAATCAAAAAACGCCCACCATGCATAAAATCCCCGTCTCCGTTCTCGTCATCGTTCACACGCCTGATTTACAGGTGCTGATGATGAAACGCACCCAAAAACACCACACGGGCGAGTTTGAAAAAAACTTCTGGCAGTGCATCACAGGCAGTTTGGATTTCGTCGATGAGGCGCCGCGCGATGCGGCGGTGCGTGAGTTGTTTGAAGAAACGGGTTTGCGGGCGGACGAGCATGAGTTGCGTGACTGGCAGCATCAATCGGTCTATGAGATTTTTCCGCAATGGCGTCATCGCTACGCCGAGGGTGTGGTGCAAAACACCGAGCATTGGTTCGCTGTGTGCGTCGCCGACACGACTGTGCCGATCACACTCGCGCCGCTGGAACACACGGCGTATCAGTGGCTGCCTTTTGAGCAGGCGGCGGATTTGTGCTTTTCGTGGAACAATGCCGATGCGATCCGCAGTCTGCCTGCGCGCTGCCATGACACGATGAAATAACGCACACATTCATCATGTGTGCGTTTGAGATTGATGTTTCTATTGATGCTTGTATGCTTTTTCAACAATGCATTTATTCGCTTCGATGCAAGAGCTGCGCAACATAACGCGCGAGCAAATCAATCTCCAAATTCACCGAATCGCCCACTGTGAGGTACTGAAATACAGTGTTGCAAATCGTGTGCGGGATGAGGTTAATCGAGGCGTAGACATGCGCGTCGTCCGACCAGACGCGGTTGCTGGTCAGGCTGGTGCCGTTGAGTGTGATGGAACCTTTGTCCGCGATGAAGCG
>CALMCK010000255.1 GCA_937862845.1 uncultured Burkholderiaceae bacterium
CGGCACAGCGTGCAGCGGTGATCTCAAGTGTTGAAGCCAAGTCGAACGGTATCTTGCGCTTCACCAACACCATGCGTTACGTGACCAACAACAAAGGCGAGCAAATCGTGATTTCTCGTTCGGGCGAACTCATCATTGCCGATGACTACGGCCGTGAACGCGAACGCCACAAATTGCCATACGGTGCGATTTTATTGTTTGTCGACGGCGCGCAAATCAAAGCGGGCACACAGTTGGCAACATGGGATCCATTGACCCGTCCAATCATCACTGAGTACGCGGGCACATTGCGCTTCGAGAACATCGAAGAAGGCGTGACCGTTGCCAAGCAAATTGACGAAGTCACAGGCTTGTCGACTTTGGTGGCGATTGATCCGAAACGCCGTGGTAGCTCAACGTCTAAAACCGTGCGCCCACAGGTTAAATTGATCAATGCCGCAGGCGAAGAAGTCAAAATCCCCGGCACAGAACATCCTGTGACGATTGGCTTCCAAGTCGGTGCATTGATTATGGTGCGCGACGGTCAAGAAGTCGGTAAAGGCGAAGTGTTGGCGCGTATTCCTATGGAATCGCAAAAAACCCGTGACATTACCGGTGGTTTGCCACGTGTGGCCGAGTTGTTTGAAGCACGTTCACCGAAAGACGCGGGCATGCTCGCAGAAGTCACAGGCACGATTACCTTTGGTAAAGAAACACGCGGCAAACAACGTCTCATCATCACTGACATGGACGGCGGCAGCCACGAGTTCTTGATTTCTAAAGACAAGCATTTGTCTGTGCATGACGGTCAAGTGGTCAACAAAGGCGAGGTCATCATCGAAGGCCCAGCGGATCCGCAAGACATTTTGCGCCTGCTCGGTATCGAAGCCTTGGCCACGTATATTGTTGACGAAGTGCAAGACGTGTACCGTCTGCAAGGCGTGAAAATCAACGACAAGCACATTGAAGTGATTGTTCGCCAAATGCTCCGCCGTGTGCAAATCGCCGACGCAGGCACCACCAAGTTCATCCAAGGTGAACAAGTGGAACGCTCTGAATTGCTGATTGAAAACGAACGTGTGGTTGCCGAAGGTGGCTTGCCCGCCAAGCACGACAACGTCCTGCTCGGCATCACCAAAGCATCGCTCTCGACCGACTCGTTCATCTCTGCTGCATCGTTCCAAGAGACCACACGTGTCTTGACCGAAGCTGCGATTATGGGCAAACGCGACGAGCTGCGTGGTTTGAAAGAAAACGTCATTGTCGGCCGCTTGATTCCAGCCGGTACAGGCTTGGCGTTCCACAAAGCACGTGCCAACAAAAAAGTGCACGAGCAAAACCGTGCGCAGCAAGAAGCCGAACTGTTTGGTACCTCAGACGAAGTACCCGCAGAAGAAGTGCTCGACTTCACGCAAACCACAGATGCCACCGATATGTAACTCGATGGATTGATGTGTTAAAAACGCCTTGGCTTGCCAAGGCGTTTTTTTATGCACGCGATAAATGCATCGTAAAAATACGGCAATAACCCGCATCTTTAAACAGATGCACGCAGCGAATCGGGTACAATTCCAACATTGAAAGAAAGAGAAATCATGGACGCCGCAAGCACAGAAAACCACAAAAAACCACGCCCCGCCAAAGGCGAGCGCCGCATACAAATCCTGCAAACCCTCGCACACATGCTCGAGAATCCAGCAGGTGATAAAATCACCACCGCTGCACTCGCACGCGCGCTGGACGTCTCTGAAGCCGCCTTGTACCGACACTTCGCCAGCAAGGCACAGATGTTTGAAGGGCTTATCGAGTTCATCGAAAGCAGCTTATTTGGACTGCTCAATCAAATCAGTCAAAGCGATGCACCCGCGCTCGAGCAGCTCAAAAAAATGTTGCACGTCCAGCTCGCCTTCGCCCACAAAAACCCAGGCATGGTGCGTGTCCTCATCGGCGACGCCCTCACCAACGAACACGACCGCCTGCAAACGCGCGTCACCCAACTCATCGAACGCCTCACCGCCACCATGAAGCAAACCCTGCGAAACGCCGCCCTCGAGTCGCCAGCATGGCAACCTGCTGCCGATGTCGGGGTCTACAGTGAACTGCTCAATGCATGGCTTATCGGCCGTTGGCACGGCTATGTGCGCAGTGGTTTTAGCCGCTCACCACTCGATGGATTTGACGACGCATGGCAGATTTTTGGCTTGCGGTATGAAGGGTGAAAAATAAAGTGAATGGTGCGGCTTGTTTTGAATGGATGTTGAACTGATTGTGAGTTGATTGTGAGTTTTTAATCGAGCAAAACAAGCAGGCGCCAAATACAAAAAAGCCAACTCGTGAGAGTTGGCTCTTTAATGTCTGGTGGCCTGGGGCGGAATCGAACCGCCGACACAAGGATTTTCAATTGCGAAAATAGGCTAAATTGCCTGTCGTTTGGAATCTCGACGCATACTAATGTACATGTTTTGCAGCTCTTGTAGGTCATTGTTTTTAAACGTTAAAACACTTGATAGCCTACAGAGCAGACAGAGCTAAGCCTGCAGACAGGTAATGTTTAAATGTTAAACAACCTGTGCAGATCCTGTGCAATTTTGTAATGAGGTCAGCCATGATATTCAACTTAAACAACTTACAAGTGGGTCGCCGTACCACTATCTGTAAAGTAGACCCTGTGGGTTCTATTACCGCTTTGATGGGATCCCGAGGAGCTATCCAGCTCTTTTTCAGATATACCTTCAACAATAACAGCCACTCGATTAAAATTGGCCTATACGACAAGTTCGCGCCGCCCCGCAGCGTGCAGCCCACACCGCGCGGCTTCTCACTTGCGGCGGCGAAACTGACCGCAACAACAATGGCGGTGGCACATCAAGCCAGCCTCTCCGCTGGAGGTGGCGGACTTGCCGAAGAGCTGCAGCAGAAAAAGGCTGCACGGACGGTGGCGCAGCAGGCAGCGGCTAGCTTGAAAACCTACACAGTGGCAAAACTCTGTGAGATGTATTTGGCGACACTCACCAATAAAAATACTGTCTGCAACGTCCGTGGGGTATTCAAACACATTCCCACCAAAATACTGAAGCTCCCAGCCAAATCCGTAGACACAGAGACGTGGATTGATGTGATGCGCCTTGTGGCGAGTAAGCAGCCGAGGACAGCCAACAAGTTACGCTCGTACATGATGGCCGCCTACAATCTAGCCAGGCGGGCAAAGGCTGATATGTCGCTCCCCCTTGAATTTAAAGCCTTCAAAATAGTCAGCAACCCCTTCACCGATACGTTGCCAAATCATTACGAAGGAGGGGTAGACAAAAACCCGCTTAAAACGAGTGAGATGCAGGAATACTGGCGGTACATCAAAGACCTCAAAGGGGTGGAGGGTGCAACCCTACGCATTCACTTGCTCACAGGTGGGCTGCGCATCCTTCAGTTGCTACGGCTCAAAAAAGATGATGTGGACTGGGAGAGTAATATCTTTACCCTGCTCGACAGCAAAGGCAAGCGCAAGCAAGCTGCCCGTTACAGTACGCCCATCCTGCCCGTGCTGCGTAAAGACTTTGAGCTACTTATCAACCAGTCGCCGACCGAGTACGTCTTCAGTTTGCCTAAAATGCTCAAGGAGATTGAGAATAGCACCCTGCGGAAGTGGGCGCACCGAGCGATTGAGGGTAGTACCATCAAGGGCTTCAACCTCAAGCGCATCCGATCTGGGGTCGAAACATTGTTGGCTGCGCAGAATATCAGCGATGATATTCGGGGGCGGCTGCAATCCCACGGGGTCAGCGGGATACAAAACAAGCACTACAATGCGCACGATTATGTAAAAGAAAAGCTGCACGCCCTCAGCATCCTCCAGCAGGTCGTGACAGTCACACCCGCCACAGTGATTAAAATGCCTGGTGTCGCATAAACAAGGTGCGCGCAGCAACAGCCCAATCATCGCGGCCACGTGCGAGGTCGCGATGATGGTTGCCGCAAAAACTGACCACCCGTTTGTTGCTTTTACAAAGACTGTCCGAGCCATTGACAGCCCGTTACACAAAACAGAGGCTTCACAGAAAACGAAAATTCTTAGTAACTGAATTTCAGCACCAAAAATCCCATGCTTTGCTTAAGCACAGTCTATAATGCTCACCACTTTACCAATGATCTCATCAACAATACTATCATCTAAAGTTTCGATAAACCGAGCTGTTCCAGAACGCTCGCGGTCTTCAATGTCAAAGGTGCGGACCTGATTACATACAGCAACACCTGACGTATCATAACCACTGATATTGACCGTCAAACCAAAGTTCCGCGCCGCCGCGCCGCCCGTGGTCACAGGAACTGTCATTGAAACGCCCAGCACATTGATTTCTTTGGGGGTAATCACAACATACCGATGGCGATTCTTCATTTCTCTGCCCGCAACAGGATTGGGGTCAATCCAATAAACATCACCTCGATGAGGCACTTTACGGCGAATCATTTACAACTCCCGTCCAACAGTCTCACCATCACGCGCCCACTGGGTATCCTCAATGAGTTCACGCATGGCTTCAGGGGTCACGTTTACCAGCAACTCCTGAAGCGAATAGCGTTTGCGAAATCTTGAAACAGCAGGTTTGGCTGTCAGCACACCATCTGCCACATCAAGTTCTAAAAGACCGCCGACATCGAGATGCAATTCCTTAAGAAAGTTGGCAGGGATGGTCATAATGGCCGCGCCCCCTTGTTTGCGAATGTGAACTGTTTTCATGAAAATGCTCCTTTAAAATAGTAGCACTATTGTAGCACATAAATAATGGCACTCCAATGCTCAGTTTGAGATCTTTGTTCGTGACGTGCAGAAATGCACTACTTTAAACACATTCATATAATTAAGCACTGTCCGAACCAGTGGCGGATAGTGGCGCGTTTGCGCTGAAATTGGATTGAGTTGTTGTGTTTTTAAAAGAGCGTTTTCACAACCACTATGTGATTCTGCGCCTGCCGTGGCAGGCGGATGATGATAAAAACCTAAAATCCGAGGTGGATTTCAGGTTGAAATGTTGTATAGACAGTGCGTACAGCACACTTCGGACTGTACTTCACTCAACCCAAAGTGCTGAAATCAGATTTGCCCATAACTTATGCGGTAATCAAACAAATCGTATCTACCTACGGAGCCACTAATGAAAACACTGACAACCAAGACAGCAACACCGATAGCACTGGAACTGACGCTGGAACAATAATCCAAACTACTAGCACGGGTAGCGGAATTCCAACGCAAGTACCCACCGATGGGACTGCTGGAACTAAACTCGGACGGGGTACTACACAATCAAACCTTCCCAACCCCTTTATACTTCTCAACAAAAGCAACAATCTTTTGAAAAACACTTTGTTTTGTGGTGATGTACTTGGGGTTGAGCGGGCTCATTTTCGGCAAAATCTCGTTTAAGTCAGTGCCATTTTCGCTGACATACTCACGCTTGAGCGATCTATTAATAAACCGCTCGGCGGCTTCTGGGTTTAGATCCTCACTGTCAATCAATGCTTGAGCTTCTTTTGCTTGCTCAGTTTTAGCAAACTCAAAGAAGGCGTCAATGATACTGGCTTTATCAGCGATGGCATCTAAATCGGTTTGGTTGATAAAATCAACCACCAAACTTTCTTTGGCTCGATTGCCCAAGCTGGCACGAATCAGGCGGCGCACTTCATCAATCAGGGCACTTTTGTCTTTGATTTTCTTGTTGTGATCAAAAATCAGCCCCAAAATATAATCCAGATTGATTTCTTGAGACTTGAGTAAATCGACCTCAAATTCAACATCATCCCAATCAAGCGTAGACGCATCTTTTTCATTGCCAGATTTTTCGCGGCGAATCCAGTCGCGAATGTCGTTATAGCAGGAACAGTAATCTTGAACCAGACGCGCCGCAGGCAGTTCAATCGTCTGCATCTCGATAAATTCTTCATCGCTGATGTAATGCTCAGCCTTAAATTGCGCCACCGCTTCAGCGTCTTGCACATCCAAATCCTGCATCGCTTTTAAGCTGGCAAATTGATCGTAGTTCTGTAATACATGCTCAACCCGCAAATACTCGCCAAACAACTTGGCAAAGTCTTTTTTATCTTTTTCGGTCACGATGTCGTCGGGATTGGGGAAGCGTTGTTTAAGCTCGGCAACCACTGCCAAATAGCCGCGCCGCGCCTCACCTGTCGCCTTATCGGTAAAGCCCTCCATATACTCGGCATAGCTTTTCTCAAGCACCACGTTCTTGGTGTTGGTGTCGCCAAACAAAGTAATTGCGTCAATGGTGGCCTGCTCCAAATCACGAAACGTCACAATGTTGCCAAAGGTTTTGGTGGCATCATAAATACGATTGGTGCGTGAATACGCTTGAATTAAGCCGTGATAACGCAAATTTTTATCAACAAACAAGGTGTTTAAAGTCGGTGCATCAAAGCCCGTTAAGAACATTCCCACCACAATCAGCAAATCAACCTCTTGATTTTTAACGCGTTTCGCCAAGTCACGGTAATAATTCTGAAACTCATCGCTGGCCACACCATAATTGGTTTTAAAGTAACTGTTGTAATCCTTAATCGCCAAACTTAAAAACTCCTTGGCACTGGCATCCATCGCCGTCGGTTCAAAATTTTCATCGGCAATCTCGCCCACCGCGCCTTGTTCTTCATTCGCGGCAAACGAGAAAATCGTCGCGACTTTCAAAGGTCTGTCGCTGTCGCTTTGTAATTGCTTGATCGCCTCATAATACAGCTTGGCAGCCTCCACACTGCTCACCGCAAACATGGCATTGAAGCCTTTGCCACTGGCGTTTGAACGGTGGGTTTTATTCTTAAAATGCGTTAAAACGTACTGCGAAATCTCGCGTATGCGCTCAGGGTGCAACAAGGCTTGTTTGTTTTCTGCCGCACTGAGTTTTTGCACATCTTGCTCCAACTCAAACACCTTAAATTTAGGGCGCACATCGTTGTAATCCACCTTAAACTTCAAGACTTTTTCATCACGAATCGCATCGGTGATGACATAAGAGTGCAGCTCAGCCCCAAACACGCTGGCCGTGGTCTCTGAACCCAATGCGTTTTGCGGGAAAATCGGCGTACCTGTAAAGCCAAACTGATAGAATTTTTTAAACTTTTTCTTGAGGTTCTTCTGCGCCTCACCAAACTGGCTGCGGTGACACTCATCAAAAATAAACACCACTTGTTTGTCATAAATCGCTAAATCCTCATCGCCCTTCATCAAATGATTGAGTTTTTGAATCGTCGTGACAATGATTTTATTGTCATCCTTCTCCAAGTTACGTTTTAAGTCCGCCGTGCTGTTTGAACCATTGACGCTGTCGGGAGAAAAGCGCTGATACTCTTTCATGGTTTGATAATCAAGGTCTTTGCGATCCACCACAAAAAACACTTTATCAATAAAATCCAACTCAGTCGCCAACCGCGCCGCCTTAAAACTCGTCAAAGTTTTACCCGAACCTGTGGTGTGCCAAACAAAACCACCGCCTTCGCTGGTGCGCCACTTTTTTGACTGATACGCACTGCGAATCTTCCACAAAATCCGCTCCGTCGCCGCGATTTGATACGGGCGCATCACCAGCAGCGTATCGCTCACATCAAACACCGAATAATGAATCAACACATTGAGCAGCGTGTTTTTTTGAAAAAACGTCGCGGTAAAATCTTTTAAATCATTAATCACCTGATTGTCCGACTTCGCCCAATTCATCGTGAAGTCAAAACTGTTTTTATCGCGTTTCGTCGTATTGGCAAAATAGCGCGTCCTCGTACCGTTTGAAATCACAAATAACTGCACATAGCGAAACAACGAGCGTTCCGTATTAAAACTTTCTTTACTGTAGCGGTGTACTTGATTAAACGCCTCACGAATCGCCACGCCGCGTTTTTTCAGCTCCACCTGCACAAGAGGCAAACCATTGACCAAAATCGTCACGTCATAGCGGTTCGCATGGCTGCCCGTTTGCTCAAACTGTCCAATCACCTGCACAGTATTGCGGGCAATGTTGGTTTTATCCAGCAGATAAATGTTCTGAATCCGCCCATCATCAAACACAAAATCATGAATATAATCATCGTGAATTTTGCGCGTCTTATCCACCAGCGTATCGCTGGGATTGTTTAAATACGTGTCCACGAAACGCAGCCACTCAGCGTCTGAAAACACCACACGATTCAAAGCCTGCAATTGCACGCGCACATTGGCCAGCAAAGCCTCGGGTGACTTCACATCCGCCAAGAACTCATAACCTTGATGAACCAAATCGGCAATCAACTCACGCTCCAAGTCAGACTCGGTCTGATAACTGCCGCATTGTTGATCTATCTTGGTGTATTTATCCAGCACAATGAAGTGGTTGGTTTGTGCAATGGGTGTGGAGTCGTTCATTAATTCATTTCCTATTTTCGTTTCTGATTTTTCATCATTCTTTTCTGCATAACAGACTTATTATTTAAAAAATAAATCATAAGCCATTGTTTTTATAAGATTTAAATGTTTTTTATTCTGCGTTTATTCTACTTTTATTCTGCAACTCCCATGCAGGTCCTTTTCGGGTTCCTGTATTGATGATTATTCCACTGCGCCTTAATTTGGTCAGTAAATTAGCTATTTTGCGTTCTTTTTGCTCGTCGTTTAATGCATCACTGAGTTTGCCATCCAACAATTTGTTGATTTCAGTGCGGTTGGCACGATTAAAGCGTTTAAGATAATCAGTGAGTAATTTTGCATAAAACTCATCATCTTGAGTACGGGTACGAATGTAATCGACCTTATTGGCGGTTACATTAGCAACTAATGCGGACACATGGAAGTTTGGTTTCCGTCCTTCAATGAGTCCTGCCTTACGCAAGCGGGTAGCTGCATCATCAGGGATGGAAAGTTTTTTCTGTACTCTATCCAATGCCAACACATCAATCAACGGCAAATCGGTTTTTTGAATCAACAGGCGACTATAGGCTGGATCAACAACGCCACCATACAGAGTCATTTTTACTGCAAAGGGTTGGCTAATGTCATAATCAGGCAAAGGGAAATAACGTTGCGCTTGACCGTAGTAAATCAAATGAATGCCATAGCCCATCGTATCAATCATGTTCAACTCAGACATGGCCTGAGTTAAAAAAGGGTTCCGATAACGGCGAGGGGTTTTGTCGCCTTGAATATATTCATCGGGCTGCCCTTCAAAAAAACCACCTTCATTCTCAAAAATCAGTTTGTCAGATTGTTCGGTGACGACCACACGACCATTGCGCTCATAGTCCTGATGAGCAATGCAATTGTGCAGTGCTTCCAGTACGATTTGCTGGTTATATTTAGAAACCTCAATTGGAATTAGCTCATCTTGCGGCAAAATGCGCAGCTGAATATTGCGGATACGTTGATAAAGCTGTGTTGTACTGAGTAAAAAAGGAGGGCCGAAGTGCTCGTAAGCGCGCTCTTGCCCCTCTAACTTCCATGTTAACTGCGCAGGATGTGGCAATAGCAAATAGGCGGATTCCGCCTTACCCAATAGCAACAAAGCGGTACGCGTTATTTGCCCGTTCTGCATCAGGCGAGCTCGTGTTAAAAAAGTGTCTATTGCCCAACTCATCACCTCATTGGAATCCAAGCGATTGGCATACTTCTGTGCGAACGATTCGCGCGCTCTGCGAACTGCCATTTCATCCA
>CALMCK010000256.1 GCA_937862845.1 uncultured Burkholderiaceae bacterium
CCTCGCGGTTATAAGCAATCCCACCGCCCGTGCCGCCCATCGTGAACGACGGACGAATCACAATCGGATAACCCGAGTTATTGTTCATCTGTGCAATCATCTGATGCACCATCTGCGCCTCATCCCACGTGTGCGCAATGCCCGACAACGCCGAACCCAGACCGATTTTCGTCATCGCGTCTTTAAACTTCATGCGGTCTTCCGCCTTATCAATCGCCTCAGGCGACGCACCGATGAGCTGCACATTGTGCTTCGCGAGCACGCCATTGCGATGCAAATCCAGCGCACAGTTCAGCGCCGTCTGCCCACCCATCGTCGGCAAAATCGCATCGGGCTTTTCTTTCTCGATGATTTTCTCAACCACCTCCCAAGTAATCGGCTCAATGTACGTCGCATCCGCCATCTCAGGATCCGTCATAATCGTCGCGGGGTTCGAGTTCACCAGCACCACGCGGTAACCCTCCTCACGCAAGGCTTTACAGGCTTGCGCGCCCGAGTAATCAAACTCGCAAGCTTGACCAATGATGATAGGACCCGCACCGATGATGAGGATGGATTTTAGGTCTGTGCGTTTTGGCATTTTTTACTCCGACTGTTTAATTTCAATTTAACTAAATTCTTTTGCGAACAACTTGTTCGCCTTACTTTAATCTGTAGGGTGCTATAAGCGGCCCTATCGCGCATTGTACCGTGCTCATCAAAACCGTAGCCCGCCATGAGCGCTGCGAATCGCGGGGAAATACTCGCACCGCAGCGATTTACCACATCCAAAAACTCGCGTGTCGGGTAACCCTCTAAGTTGAGCTCTTTACCCAGCTCATCACAGACTTTTTTCAACTCAAACGCATCGGCATACCGCGCATGACGCTGGTCTGGGCGTGGATGCAAAGTCACACCCGCCGCACCCAAATCCATAAACCGCCGCGCAAATGCCACCACGTCAGGATAATTTCGCCCGCGTGAGTTGTGGATGAGTGCAATTTTGTTGAGGTTGACAGAGAGTCGTGTTATTTTCATGACATCACCGCCGTCGCCAACCTAATCGCGAACCCGACAAACAAACACCCCACCGCTGCTGTGCCTGCGACCATCCAAAGTGGGCGGGCGCGAAATGCGGCGGCGAGCTGTGCGCCTGCGAATATGAGGCCACTTAAATACAAAAAACTAAACAGTTGCAAAATCGCGCCGAGGGCGGCGAATGCCCACATGGGGTGTTTGGCATCGGGGGCGACAAACAATATGAAAAACGACAGTAAAAACAATATCGCTTTCGGGTTAATCAAGCTGACAATCAGCGCGCGTTTAAACGGACTGTCGACTTCGGGCACCCTCATGCCGACGGCTTCACTGGCATCGAGTGCGCTGGCTTGCTGGGTGATTTGTGTGGCGGTGAGCTGGTCGCGTTTGTGCCAAATGCGCCATGCGCCGATAAGCATGTTGACGCCGAGGTAGCCGAGATACAGCCCGCCGATGATTTTAAGCGCGGTGAATATCTGCGGCACTTCGCGCAGCAAGGTCGCAGCGCCGAGCACGGTGACGAGGATGAGCACAAAATCCCCGACAAACACTCCGACGGCGGCCGAGTAGCCACGACGCACGCCTTGCTGCGCGGCGACGGTCAGGACATACATCGAGTTCGGTCCAGGCAATAAAATAATCGCGATGGTGCCGAGGATGTATTCGGTGAGGTTGATGATGCCTAAATCCATGATTCTCGTTTTTAGTTTGCCAATCACAGCAGGCATGAATGCCCGCCCTATTTATATTTATTTACGCTTTTGCGGCTTGCATCAAGTCAACAAACTGATCAAACAAGTAGTCAATGTCCTCTGGCCCTGGCGATGCTTCGGGATGCCCTTGAAAACTAAACGCAGGCTTGTCGGTGAACGCGAGGCCTTGCAGACTGCCGTCAAACAAGGAGACATGCGTTGGGCGCACGTTCGCGGGTAAGGTTGTCTCATCGGCTGCAAAACCGTGGTTTTGTGAGGTGATGACGACGCGGCCTGTGTCTAAATCTTTGACGGGGTGATTCGCGCCGTGGTGGCCAAATTTCATTTTCATGGTTTTCGCGCCGGCAGCCAAAGCCATGATTTGATGACCGAGGCAGATGCCGAAGGTCGGGATTTTTTTATCGAGGAATTCGCGCGTGGCGGCGATGGCGTAGTCGCATGGCTCTGGATCACCGGGGCCATTTGAGAGAAACACGCCGTCAGGATTCATCGCGAGCACGTCGGCGGCCGAGGTCTGGGCGGGCACGACGGTGATGGCGCAGCCACGGCTGGCGAGCATGCGCAGGATATTGCGCTTGACGCCAAAATCATAAGCGACGACTTTGAGTTTTGCATCGGTTTGTTTGCCGTAGCCTTCAAACAATGCCCATTCGGTTTCGGTCCATTCATAAGCGGTTTGGGTTGAGACGACTTTCGCCAAATCTTGTCCGCTCATGCCGCCAAATGTGGCGGCGGCTTGTGTGGCTTTTGAGACGCTTGCGGCATCATTGCCGACGAGTATGCAGCCGCCTTGAGCGCCTTTTTCGCGCAACACGCGGGTCAACGCGCGGGTGTCGATGCCTGCGATGGCGACAATGTGGTTGGCTTTGAGATAATCAGACAATGACTGCGTCGAGCGGAAATTACTCACGACAGGCGATAAATCTTTGATAATCAAACCTGCGGCGTAGACTTTATCGGCCTCGACGTCTTCAGGATTGACACCGACATTGCCGATGTGGGGGTACGTCAATGTGACGATTTGGCCCGTGTAAGATGGGTCTGTGAGGATCTCTTGGTAGCCTGTCATGGAGGTATTGAACACGACTTCCGCCGTCGTCTGACCATCCGCACCAATGCTGTAGCCGTGAAATACAGTGCCGTCGGCCAGCGCCAAAACGGCTTTGGGGAACTGATTGGATAAAATGGGTAACATGCACACTCCAGATATTTAATTTTTAATGATTTTTTGCGAAAGATGTTGGGCTGTTTTAGTTGAAACATTGAAACTTCGGCGGCAATGCCCACCCCTCTCAATCCGCACCCTAAAAAACAGGCATAAAAAAACCGCCTCTGCACAATAAAAAATAGTTTTATTGCTTTAGGCGGCGGGGCTGCCGTGGGTGGGTGAGAACGGGCAACCGCCCGATATAAAGTGCGCCATATCTATTCATCTTAATAACAATTACAAAGCTTTTCGCTTAACCGACGCATTTTAGCAGAAATCACACGGGAATTAAAGGCAAAACACGAAAAAGTATCTTATAATTGAACGGCTGTTTGCGCAACAAGCGAGCAATCGCATGTGCCTTCAATCTTCGTTTTGCTCATCGTTTCAGCAAAGCACCCCGCACACACCACGAACAAGCGTTATATTATTATTCGTACTAAACTCAGAGGCAGATTATGACCGCATTAGACCAACTCAAACAACACACCACCGTCGTCGCTGACACAGGCGATTTTGCCGCGATGGCGCAGTTTTTGCCACAAGACGCGACCACCAACCCATCGTTGATTCTCAAAGCCGTTCAAAAACCTGAGTATCAGCCTTTGTTTGAAACCGCCGTCAAAACGCACGCCGCCGAGTCGGTCGAGGACATCATGGACCACGTGTTGGTCGCATTTGGGGTCGAAATCCTCAAAATCGTCCCCGGTCGTGTGTCATCCGAAGTCGATGCGCGCCTGTCGTTCGACACCGCCGCCTCCATCGCCAAAGGCCGCCGCATCATCGCTTTGTACGAAGCCCAAGGCATCAGCCGCGAACGCATCCTCATCAAACTCGCCTCAACATGGGAAGGCATTAAAGCGGCTGAAGTCCTTGAAAAAGAAGGCATTCACACGAATTTAACCCTCATGTTTAGCCTCGCTCAAGCCATCGCCTGCGCGGACGTCAACGTTACTCTGATTTCGCCATTCGTCGGGCGCATCACCGATTGGTTTAAAAAGCAAACAGGCACCACCGATTACACCGCCGACACTGATCCAGGCGTCGCATCGGTTAAAACCATTTACAACTACTACAAAAAATTCGGCATCAAAACCCAAGTCATGGGCGCAAGCTTTCGCAACACAGCGCAAATCATCGGCTTGGCGGGCTGTGATTTACTCACCATCAGCCCCGATTTATTGGCCACCCTACAAGAAATGACCGACTCCGTGCCAGCAGCTTTGAACGTGGCCGATGCTGCCGCTTCAGATGCGGTGAAAACCCAATACACCGAAGCGGCCTTCCGCCTTGCCCTAAACAACGACGCCATGGCGATTGAAAAGCTCTCCGAAGGCATTCGCCAGTTCTGCATCGATACCGAAAAATTTGCTGAACTCATCAATGCAGCCCGTTGATTTTAATCAGTTATATCAAATAAAAAACCTGCTCGTGAAAACGACGCAGGTTTTCTTATATCATTGACTTCATCAATCCCAAACGAAGCCCATTCACACAGGCATAAAGCGCATGTTTCATCTTTCAGATCCCTACAGCATTCTACCCGCGTCCATTTGGTGGTTTTTCAACATTTCCGTCGCGATTCTACTACTCGGCCTTGCTTTACTGCCGAGCACGCGACGCGCGCTTGAGCAACCACAGCGTTTGAGTATTTTTTTGACACTGACTTTATTTTTGATGTTGATTTGGTTGATTAAGGCGCAGGTGTTGGGCGGTTTCTATTTGCATTTAATCGGCGCGAGCGTGGCTTATTTGCTGTTGGGGACGCGCATTGCAGTGCTGGCTTTGGCAGTGGTTTTGACTTTGACCAACCTGACAGTACACGACCATCCTTTGACCTGGGGCTTGCAATTTGTGTTGGTGGTTTTATTGCCTGTTTTGTTGGCGAGTGCACTGCATACCGTGGCGAAGCGCATGCTGCCCAGACGCTTATTTGTGTTCATCATCGTTCGCGGTTTCTTTGTTGCAATGTTAACCATGACTTTAACCTCACTTACTAATCTTTTGATTTTAAATGAATTATTCGTTGCACAAATAGACAACATCGGTGACTCAACCCAGATTGTGCTGCCCATTCTACTCGGTTGGGGCGAAGGCATGTTGAGTGGCATGGCATGCGCTTTGATTGGTGTTTACCGACCTGAGTGGTGGTTTGTCGATGAGGTTTTTGTGGATGTTTGATTGAATTCGCTTGACTGACTGCCGCTGCTTCATTAAAAAAGAGCCTCGTCAAAGAGGCTCTTTTTGGTGCTACTGACGTCTTAATATCAAACGTTGTTGAATTGGTTCGATGTGTTTTTCGCGCCGCCTGCTTTAAGTGCTTGATCACCAGCAAAAAACTCTTTGTGGTCATCGCCAATATCAGAGCCAGACATGGCTTGGTGTTTGACACATGCCACGCCTTTACGGATTTCTTGACGCTGTACGCCAGCCACGTAGGCAAGCATGCCTTGTTTACCGAAGTAACCTTCAGACAAGTCATTCATGCTCAATGCCGTCGTGTGGTAAGTCGGCAATGTGATGAGGTGATGGAAAATACCCGCTTCGCGTGACGCATCGGCTTGGAATGTGCGGATGCGCTCGTCTGCGGCCAGTGCCAATTCTGAAGAATCATACTCAGCGCTCATCAATTTGCTGCGGTCATACGCCGAGACGTCTTTGCCTTCTGCTTTCATGGCATCAAAGGCTTGTTGGCGGAAGTTGAGCGTCCAGTTGAAACTTGGTGAGTTGTTGTACACCAGTTTGGCGGTTGGCTCTTGTTCGCGAACGCGTTTGACCATGTCGGCGATGTCTTGCACGTTAGGCGTGGCGGTTTCAATCCACAACAAATCAGCGCCTGCGCGCAAGCTGGAGACGCAATCGAGCACCACGCGGTCGATGTTGGTGCCTTGCGCGAATTCAAACAAACCGCTTGGCAGGCGTGATGGGCGAACAAGTTTGCCATCGCGTTTGATCAACACTTCATCGTCATTGGCTTGATCAATGCTGATTTCATCGGTTTTAAGGAAGCTGATGTATTGGGACGCCAAATCGCCTTTTGCGTTAGAGACTGGCAGAGTTTGAGTCAAGCCCGCGCCTTCAGAGTCGGTACGTGCGACGATCACGCCGTCATTCACGCCCATTTCGAGAAATGCATAACGCACTGCATTGATTTTTGCGTGGAATTCTTCGTGTGGCACGGTGACTTTACCGTCTTGGTGGCCACATTGCTTCACGTCAGACACTTGATTTTCAATTTGGATGCAGCATGCGCCCGCTTCAATCATCTTTTTAGAGAGCAAATACGTCGCTTCAGGATTGCCAAAACCAGCGTCGATGTCCGCGATAATCGGCACGATGTGCGTTTCGAAATTATCAATTTGCGCTTGAATAGCAGCAGTGTCTTTGCCAGCGGCTTTCGCGGCTTCTAATGCGCGGAACAAATCATTCATTTCTTTGGCATCGGCTTGACGTAAAAACGTGTAGAGCTCCTCAATCAAGGCAGGCACAGTGGTTTTTTCGTGCATGGATTGATCAGGCAACGGGCCGAATTCAGAACGCAATGCCGCAACCATCCAGCCAGAGAGGTACAGATAACGTTTGTTGGTCGTGCCATGGTGTTTTTTCACCGCGATCATTTTTTGTTGTCCGACGAAACCGTGCCAGCAACCCAATGATTGCGTGTAATTCGATGAGTCTTTGTCATACTCTGCCATGTCGCGGCGCATGATGGCAGCGGTGTATTTGGCGATGTCCAAGCCTGTTTTGAACTGGTTTTGCACCACCATGCGAGCAGCGTGCTCTGGATTGATGGCATCCCAAGAATTGCCGTGTTTGGCTTTAAGTTCTTGTACGGCTTGTAAAGCAGATGTGTAAACGCTCATGATGGCTCCTGTGGAAAGTAAAAATTAAAAAATCGATTGCGCTGCACTGCATGATGAATAAACCAGAATCGCTAAAAATCGGCTCAATGCGTCAGCTGCACCGCACAAAAAATCTTGTGTCTTATATAAGACATGTTCATGAGCACATAGTACCTATTTTTTAAATGCCCTGCAAGTGATAACTGCATAAAAAATGCATTTTTTCAGCAAAAAAAGCACTTTCGTGCTTTTTTATCTAAAGTCCACCCTGATCACGCCCATAAAAAATCGCCGCTGTCAGCGACAGCGACGATTTCACCACAATCCCACGCACACAATAATCAATCGCGCACAGCGCGCCCACGAACAAACCGCTCAGGGCCAAACCGGTATGCCGCCACTTCAAACGCATTGTCCCAATAAAACCGCCGACCGCGCAACAGCTGCCACAAACCATTCAAACAATAAGCGAACGGTAACAAAACGCCCCACCGCTCCGTCTGCCGCACATGCTCATACTCATGCGCCCCGCTCTCACACAACAATCGCGCATTGCGCGCCACCACCACATGCCCCAGCGTCGCAGCAAACATACTGCCCAAAGGATGTCGACGCAGCCACACCGCCAACCAGCCACCCCACGCGCACAGCGCATACGTATCGCCAATCCGCAGCCACGCCACCCGCGGCCGACTCGGCAACGCCAGTAACAACACGAGCAAGCCAAACATCGTAATCGGCAACGCCCAAAGCAACTTCAAAATCCGCAACATAAACCCATCCTAACCAAAGTGACAACAAACTTATGCGATAATACCACCCAACTCAACAAGGTCACCCACATGCTCGCAAAAATCACCGGCACCCTGCTCGAAAAGCAACCGCCACAAATCATCATCGACACCCAACATGGCCTCGCCTACGAAATCGACGTGCCGATGAGCACCTTTTACACACTCCCCAACACAGGCGACTCCGTCACCCTATTTCTCCACCTCGCCATCCGCGAAGACGCCCAACAACTATTCGGCTTCGCCACAGCCGCCGAACGCGCCAGCTTTCGCATGTTGATTAAAATCTCAGGCATCGGTGCCCGCACCGCACTCGGTATCCTGTCAGGCCTATCATCAGACGACTTACAACAAGCTGTGCGTGCCCAAGACATCTCCCGCTTATGCAGCATCCCTGGTATTGGCAAAAAAACCGCCGAACGACTGGTGTTAGAGCTCAAAGACAAGCTCAAAGGCGAGTCGTTCAACTTCACTGCAGCCGCCACCGCACCGCACTCTGAGCGCGACGACGTCGCCGCCGCACTCATGGCGCTTGGTTATGCAGATAAAGAAATCGCCAACGCGCTCAAAAACGTCGCCACCGACGTCGGCGTCAGCGCAGGGATACGGGCAGCACTGGGGTGGTTGTCAAAGTAAAAATTCCGTCATTCCCGCACGGTTTTAGCGGGAATCCAGTGAAAATAACATTTTCCTTTTACCTTTAAACAATTGAGGAATAACGAGAGCGATGCTCTCGGCTGGATTCCCGCTAAACCCATGCGGGAATGACGGGTGTTTTTAAGTTTTGACACAAAAACGCAACACAAATTGACGATATAAAACCGTAGGTGACAATGTGCGCAGCGTATTGCGTGGCATGTCTGAATCGTAGACAAGTCACTTGTTAAACACATGTGGCGCAATGCGTGAATAACATTGACTGCGTGCTACGCGCTTGAACTTGAACAATAAATTCACGGAGTAAAAATGAAATACTTTTCACGTTGGGTGCTTCTTCTACTTTCAGCAGTAGGCTTATCAACAAGTGCTTGTGCTAAAACACAACCCCAATTAACTTTAGATGCAACACCAGATGCACCCGTTGGCTTTAGCTATAAAACAAATTGGTTTGCCATTAAAACTGATGACACTGAAGCAGTTCTAAAACTCTTAAGTCCGGTTAACCCCAAAGCGGCAAACTGGATTTCTGGCATCAAAGCAGCATATGACCCAACCTACTTCGACGAGAAACAATATCCGATCTTCATTACACCACCGCTAGATGGCTGGACATTTGTTGTTGGTAGCAATCTGCCCTATCCTTATAAAACAACTGAAGCAGATGTTGCTGCTCAGAAAGTCAATGACAATTTCTTTTTTATACTGAATCAATTAAGCTCAAAATTTTCAGAAGTTCAGTTTTTTGGCTCATATCGCGTGGTTGGTTTTGAGGCTTGGGTGAAAACCACAAATGGAGAGCTTGTCCGAGCATTTTCATTTGCTGATGGCACTGTATACGCAAATATGGGAGCTCAAACAAAAGAAGAAAAGCAACTTAAGTTTATTGACCTATCAGGATTGTCACCATCAGAAGCGGAGAGCAAAATTTTTAACCAAGCTGATATTGATGCTAACAAAGAAGAGGCTGCCCAACTTTTAAAGCAACCCTTCGATCAACAAACTTTAGGGCGGGTCATTCCCTCTGAAGGCGATGCCACCGATATTGCAAAATTATGGAGCATTGACCCAACTGATTTACCTGCCACGTACAAAATAAAGAGTGTTGGTGTCGTTGGCTTTTTACCAAACCCATCTTTTTGAATAAAAAATAACGAACCACCGAGATTAAACCATGTCCAACATCCTCACCGACGACCTCTCCCCCATCGACTTCCCGAACCGTGTTTTGGAAACCAAGCCACCGCGCGAGGAGGAGCAAATCGAGCGGGCGTTGCGCCCAAAGCTGCTGGACGATTACGTCGGGCAGCAAAAAATCCGCGACCAGCTCGATATTTTCATCGGGGCGGCGAAGTCGCGCAAGGAAGCGCTGGACCACACATTACTGTTCGGCCCACCTGGTTTGGGTAAAACCACGCTGGCGCACATCATTGCGCGGGAGATGGGGGTGAATTTGAAGCAGACGTCTGGCCCTGTGCTGGAGCGCGCGGGTGATTTGGCGGCTTTACTGACGAATCTTGAGGCGAATGATGTGTTGTTCATCGATGAGATTCACCGCTTATCGCCTGTGGTGGAGGAGATACTCTACCCTGCCCTTGAGGATTATCAGATTGACATCATGATTGGTGAGGGTCCTGCGGCGCGCTCGGTGAAGCTCGATTTGCAGCCGTTCACACTGGTCGGTGCGACGACGCGCGCGGGCATGTTGACCAATCCTTTGCGCGACCGCTTCGGCATTGTTGGGCGACTTGAGTTTTATAATGTGGCCGAGTTGACCCACATCGTTAAACGTTCTGCGGGCTTGCTGCACTGTGCGATTGACGATGAGGGCGCGGTCGAAATCGCGCGCCGCTCGCGTGGTACGCCTCGGATTGCGAATCGACTGCTCCGCCGCGTGCGCGACTATGCGCAGGTCAAAGCCGATGGCGCGATTAGTAAAGCGGTCGCCGATGCGGCGCTTAAAATGCTCGACGTTGATCCCGTCGGTTTGGACATGATGGACAGAAAACTGCTCGAAGCGATTCTGTACCGATTCAATGGCGGCCCTGTCGGTCTGGATAATTTGGCCGCGTCGATTGGCGAGTCGAAAGACACGATTGAGGACATCATCGAGCCATATCTGATGCAACAAGGCTACCTGCAGCGCACGCCACGTGGCCGCATCGCCAGCCCGATGACCTTTGCGCATTTTGGCGTCAGCATGCCAGAAGGCGGTGTGCAGTGAACGACGATGCGCCCTCGTTCGGATAAAACGGCTTGCACCACATGGGGTCAAATAAAATAATTTAAAATGCCTGAAATCAAGTAGAATCCGCGATTCAGTTGTGGGTTTATTCACCGAAATTGCAAGAGCAAACCCTCTCATTGCTGTAATAGGAAAAATATGACTATTTACGTTGTCGTCGCGCTGTGCGTGATGTTATTGATGGCTTATGTGTTTGACTTAAGCGCCCCTAAAACCAAAATTCCCTCGGTGATTCTTTTACTCATCATGGGTGGCTTGGCACGTTTTGCAGGTTTGAAAATCCCAGACTTATCGGACTTTTTGCCCGCATTGGGCACTTTGGGTTTGATATTGATTGTGCTGGAGGGCTCGCTGGAACTCGAGTTAAACCGTTCCAAAACCAAGCTCATCGTTCGCTCGTTTTTGGTCGCACTGTTGCCGATGATTATTTTATCTGTGTTGGCAGCCTTTGTTCTCGACCACTACACGAGCGCCGGCTATCGCGTCAGTTTGATGAATGTCATTCCGTTGTTTGTGGTCAGCAGCGCGATTGCCATCCCCAGCGTCACGACGTTTCGCCCTGCGAACAAAGACTTTGTGATTTATGAAACCAGTATGTCAGACATCATTGGCGTGATGCTGTTTAACTTCATTGTGGTCAATGAATTCATTACCTTCACGTCATTTCAAAGCTTTTTTGTGCAATTCATCGCGCTGATTTTGGTGTCTTTTGTGGCGACTTTGGTTTTGGCGTTTTTGTTGGGCAACATCAACCACCGCGTGAAATTTTTACCTCTGGTGTTGGCGGTGGTGTTGATTTATACGGTCTCAAAAATCTACCATTTGCCGTCGTTGTTATTCATTTTGTTGTTTGGTTTGTTCTTAAGCAATTTCAATTTGTTCAAAAACTTCCGATTCGCCAAACGACTGAACCCTGAGTTCTTGGTCACGGAAGTGCATAAATTCGGCGACTTGGTCTCAGAGTTCGCATTCTTGGTGCGCTCATTGTTTTTCCTTGTTTTTGGTTTTTTGATAAACCCACAGGAGCTTTTGGACACCAGCACCATGGCCACAGCCATCGGCATCTGCGTTGCCATTTATGCCGTGCGCGCATTGGTGTTAAAACTGGTTAAAGCGCCGTTAAAGCCGCTGACGCTGGTCTCGCCGCGTGGTTTAATCACGATTCTGCTGTTTTTATCCATCCCGCCGCATCAGATGACGCCTTACATCAGCAAAACGCTCATCACCCAAGTGATTGTCATCAGCGTGATTGCCATGATGGTGGGACTGATGTGGCACCGTCCAAAAGACGAGGAAGATGAAGAGTTAGAAGGCGTGGCCCAAACAGATGACACGCCCAGCGTCATCGCAGAATTGGACAACGCCGAAGCCGCGCCCGCACAAGCAGCCATCCCACGACAGTCGTAAGCACAAGCATCAGTCATTGATCCGACATCAAAAAGGGCGACAGATCATCTGTCGCCCTTTTTTGTATGGTGTGAAGGCATCTCTTGAAACCTCGATGCAAGCACCCTACTGGCTCATTATTTGGGGTAAGCCACCACCCATTGCTGGCGCTTTTTCTGGCCATCGCTGGTGCTGTCGCCCTCAAACCACATTTCATAAAAACGCTCTGCGTTCATGATGCCATAGCCATCTTGTTTGTGATCGCTCGTGTCATAGGGGTCCGAGACAATCACGATGTCATCGCCAATGCCCTCTGTGCCCATGGTGTCATAGCCCACAATGGTTACCCAATGCCCTGCCCAGTCCACCCAGTCGATTAAAATCGGGTGTCCTGCTTTAATTTGGGCAATGGCGAATGTTCTAAAATCACTCGACTCAGGAAAGCTCAACGTATTTGGCGCACGTCCGACGCTGGATTCGACATGCCAACCGATGCTTTTAAAGTACGCAGCCATTTGCGCGGGTGTGGTGCCCACTTCGTCATTGGTGCCCATGAGTTTGGCCAGCGTGAGCTCATCTTTGCTTTGCATGCCAAAGCGATTCAGGACCGTCAACGCCGCCGCAGGCCCGCAGGTGTATTCGGTGGTTTGCTGATAGGTTTGATACCGGCTGAGTATTGACAGGCGGTCATTCGATTGCAGTGTGAAAAAATCAGGGCTTTTGAAATATGGTGAATCCGTCGCATCGCCGATTTTTTCGTATGAGGATGCCCCCGAGCTGGTGGTGTCATAGCCCGCTGGATAGGGTATGACCCGCTCGCTGTCTGCGGGATTGGCGGGGATGGCTGTCGATAAATTGGGCCAAAGCGTTAAACTGAGCATAGCCGATGCGGCGAGTGCGTTGGTGATTTTTTTGATGTTCAATGTCACGATGACTGATGAGCGAGTTTGCATTTGTGTCTCCTTGGTTTTAGATATTATTGGGATGAACGGCCGCTTGATGCTGAGCCATTTTAGGGCACTGCTTTAATAAAAGACAGGGCCAATTAAAGGAAATAAACCAAACCAAGCCCCACCCATTTTGTATCGCAAACGTGCTAGACTGCGCGCTCTTAAAAATAATTTACTGGGCGCATATGAACTGGGACAACACCTTGCAATTTTTGGTCAAAGAGCACGTTGGTTTTTTTAAAGCTTCGAGCAACTATGACATTTTCACTTTGGACACAAACACTCAGGTTTTAAAATGTCGCGAAGAAAAAATCGGCATCTTCACTAAAATTTTGCGTTTCACTGATTATGCCTCGATGACACCATTCAATGTCGAAATCCGCGACATGGACGGTCAAGTTTTGGTCGAAATCTCACGCGGTATCTCTCTGCTGCGCTCGACGGTGACAGTGAAAGATGGCGCGGGTCGCGTGCTGGGATTTTTCCGCCAAAAACTCATGTCCATCGGTGGTAAGTTTTCGGTGCTTGATGCGCAGGAACAGGAATTGTTCACGTTGCAGGGCAAATGGACGGGCTGGGATTTTAAGTTTTTGCGCGATTCAGTTGAGTATGCCCACATCAGTAAAAAATGGGCGGGCATGGGCAAAGAATTTTTCACCACTGCGGACAACTACGTGCTGGACATCAACTCAACTTTATCGACACAAACAGACACCAAAAAACTGATTTTAGCGGCTGTGATGTGTATTGATAAAGTATTTAAAGAGTAATCACCCTAACAATCATCCAAACACAACAACACGCCTCAAACAAAACGCCAAGCAACAATGCTTGGCGTTTTGTGTGAGGCGATTCACAACCCCAGCAGCTCGATGAAGCGCCGCCCGTATTCTTTGAGGTACCGGTCTTGTTTCACCGCGGCATAGGTGGTGTTCATGCCAAACAAATGCCCGGCATCCATCGCAGTCAATCCTTTGCGTGCCAGCTCATCCGAAATGCCCTCGAGCGCCATGCCCGCGAGAATACCGATGCCCAAGCCGACTTCGACATAGGTGCGAATCACGTCTGCGTCAATCGCTTCGAGAACGATGTTTGGATGCAGCTGTGCCGCAGCAAAGGCCGCATCGATTTTTGCCCGCCCTGCGAACGCAGGATCGTAGGTGACAATCGGGTATTCGGCCAAATCCGCGATGCTGGGTTGCTCGATACTCAACAGCGGGTGGTTTTCG
>CALMCK010000257.1 GCA_937862845.1 uncultured Burkholderiaceae bacterium
GTTTGCGTGAGCGGCCGCTTGAGGGTAAGCCGCCCTACAACAACGCAGCGATAAACTTCATAGGAAGGGCAGTGTCCACCCTCGCTTGGGTTGTCTGTGATTGTCAATCCATGGCGGGCTGATTTGTGGCTTTTCAGTTTAATCTGCTGGCACGCGCACCCAGCCTTCCATGAGCACGCGGGCGCTGCGGCTCATGCTGGCTTTGGTCACGGTCCATTCGCCGTTGGCCAACATCGCTTCTGCGCCGACGCGCAGTGTGCCCGATGGGTGGCCAAATCGCACGGCGCTGCGCTCACCGCCGCCTGCGGCCAAGTTCACCAGTGTCCCTGGTATCGCTGCTGCTGTGCCGATGGCGACGGCGGCGGTGCCCATCATGGCGTGGTGCAATTTGCCCATCGAGAGGGCGCGCACGAGGATGTCGATGTCGTTTGTCGCAATGGCTTTGCCGCTCGATGCCACATAATCAGCAGGCGGGGCAATCATCGCGACTTTCGGCGTGTGTTGGCGGCTTGAGGCTTCATCGATGTGGGCAATCAAGCCCATGCGCACGGCGCCGTGGGCGCGGATGCGTTCAAACATGGCGAGCGCTTTTGCGTCGCTGTTGATGGCTTCTTGTGATTCTGTGCCTGTGTAGCCGAGGTCTTTTGCTTGGATAAAAATAGTGGGAATCCCTGCATTGATAAGCGTCGCCTTGAGTGTGCCGACATCGGGCACATCGAGCTCGTCAATTAAATTCCCCGTGGGAAACATGGCGCCACCTTCGTCGCCATCATCCGCGGGATTGATGAACTCAAGCACCACCTCCGCAGCAGGAAAAGTCACGCCGTCGAGCTCGAAGTCGCCTGTTTCTTGAACCTCGCCGTTACTCATCGGCACATGCGCCACAATCGTTTTACCGATGTTTGCCTGCCAAATCCGCACCACCGCCACGCCATCGCGCGGCAATCGAGCGGCATCCATCAAACCACTGCTGATGGCAAACGAGCCGACCGCCGCTGATAAATTACCGCAATTGCCACTCCAATCGACAAACGCCGAATCAATCGACACCTGACCAAACAAATAATCCACATCATGGTCGGGCCGTGTGCTGGGCGAGACAATCACTGTCTTGCTCGTGCTCGACGTCGCGCCACCCATGCCGTCGATTTGCTTGCCGTAGGGATCGGGCGAACCTATCACGCGCAACAACAAGGCATCACGCGCGGCACCTGCTGT
>CALMCK010000258.1 GCA_937862845.1 uncultured Burkholderiaceae bacterium
ATTATTTCCACATCATGTTCGACCGCCACCAGATCGTCTTTGCCCATGGTGCGCGCGGCGAGTGCAAGCGGTATCAGTCGGCTTGATGTTTGCTCGACGCAGCCATACGGTTGCTCCACCAAATCATCGACAATTTGGTAAAAACCTGCGCGGTTGCCCGACAGCCAGCGCAAAGACACATTGCGCGCATCCGCGGGCAGATTCAGAGCCATTGAGCCATTGCTCGGGCTTAAAAACGCACTGTGCGAATACAACCAGCCCGCAGGCAAGCTGCTCAGAGCGACGGAGATTTTATCGACCGATTGATTCTCGCGCAGCAGCTCAATCTGCACATCGCCACTTTGCGCGCCCGTGCGCGGCACATCGACGAAATTGATGCCTGATTGGAGCGTTAGGTTTTCGGTTTTGTCCAGCGCACCACTGATTTTCAGTGTCACTTTTTGTGCATCGCTGGTTTGGTTGAACAAGGCAATATTGCCGACGGCCTTATCGTCTGGGCGCAACCATTTTGGGCTGGTCCACTTGATGTACAAATCTTTGTTGCTCAACACATGACCGACGCTTTGGCCGACCAGTCCATCGGCATTCATCGCGCGCGCGGTCATGCGCCAACGCGTCAAACCATCGGGCATGGTAAAGCTGACGTGGGTTTCGCCTTGCGCATTGGTGCTCAGTTTGGGCGCCCACAGTGCGGTGTCGATTTCATCACGCTTGGGTCGTTCCAACACTTTAATCGCCCGCTCTTGAACCTGTGCTTGGCGCGGTGTTTGGCCAAGCTGATTGGTGGATAAATCGTAGCCGACAAATGATTCGCTGATGTGTGTGCGCACGTTGTTGCGTCGTGGGTGATAGAAAAAATCATGGATGTTTGGCGCGATTTCAGGCTGCAACACATAAAGCATTTCATCGACTACAGAGAGGCTGACCTGTGCTGGGGTGGCTTGGCCATTTAATGTCGTGTTGACCGTGAGATTGACTTGTTCGCCAGGCAGGTATTCGGCTTTGTCTGGCGTCACGCTCACGATGATTTGTGGCGCGGCCACCAACAAGCCCGCATTGGCAAAGACAAATTGATTGTTTTTAATGTAGGCCGCTGAAAACGTCATATTGGGCGCCATGTCTTTGACCACAGGCACGCTCACACGCCACTGCTGTGGCGCGACACGCTCGGTTTTTAACCAAGCGGCGGCTTGGCTCATGAGGCTCACTTGCTCGATTTTGTCGCGCTCAAGGGTGAGCAGTGCATGGTCAACAGGCTCTGGAAAACTGACCAACGCGGTGGCAGTTTCGCCCACTTGATAGCTTGCTTTGTCCCAGACGATTTCGACATTGCCCACGGCAACTTTTAAATCAGGACCGCTGACCCAGTGGCTGGTCGCCCCCAACAATGTGCCGTCCTCGCCAAACACATTGACCGTGTACGAACCTGATTGATTAAATTCAATTGGGAACTGGCCGCCATTGATTTTACCGTCATCACTCGTGCGGTCTTCAAGGCGCAGCCACTGCCAACGCACAGGCTTGCTGTCTGTTTTGCCGCTGAGAAACGACACATCAAACATCACGGATTGCTGTGGATCGGAGAATCGCGTTGCATTGCTGACACGCCATGTGCTGGCGGCGCGCTCAATCAACAGCTCTTGCGTGTGGCGCACACGATAGGCGGCGCCGTCAGTCGCGAGCGCCGAGATGATGTAACGCGAGGCTTGGCTGGCTTTGGGTAGGTTAAGTTTGACCTCGCCATCGCTGTCGGTGGTGTATTGGGTGTTGGTGAGTTTAATCGGAAATTCGCCGCCGTAATTCAAATCGCCCTCGGTGATGCTTAAATTTTGCGCGCGCAGGGTCACATCCACTTTGGCATTTTTCACAGGCTTGCCATCGGGATAGCGCAGCTGGAATTGGGCGGGTATTTCTTGATTGGTTTTAAGGTCTTTTTCGGCGACGTTTAGATTAATCTCGAAATGTGGTTTCTGAAAATCCGCCACGCGAAACGCCGCGCCGTATAACTCACCCAAATAATTGATTTGAATCTCATAGCCGCCCGCACTCGCCGTGCTGGGCAGCTCGATGCTCGCATCTGCGCCACTGTCACCGAGAAACTGTGCTTTGCTGCTGGCCACGGGTGTGCCATTGGCATCAAACACTTCAATGCCTATCGGCGCATCCGCCAGCGCCTTCGAGTGCTGCGCATCGACGAATTCACGGCCAACCACTTTGATTTTGACCGTGTCACCAGGGCGGTACAAAGGATGGTCTGTGGTGGCGTACAGTTTGGTGTTGTATATTTCACTGTCGTAATAAAAATTCTCTGAAATCAAAACGCCGCCCGCCGCGTCTTGCGCAAACACATAGGTTTTATCAGGTGCGGCGTGTTGCAATGACAACCAGCCTTGGGCATTGGTCGTGCCACTGCCCAACATGCCCACGCCATCACTCCACTCGACATCGCTGTTGCCGCTCGGCGCGCCGCTCAAGCGATTGGCCAACCAAACAAAAATGCCTTCTTTGCTGGTTTTTGTGACCATTAAATCATCTGAAACAAAGACCAAAGTCACCGCACGTTGCTCACCCAGCATGGCTTCAACCAAATACAAACCAGGTTTGAGCTGGCCAATGGGAATCTGCACATTGCCGTTGCTTAAGCTGTTTTTGATTTCGGCATCGGCGGCATCACTCGCTTCGCTGTCGAGCGGCGCATCTGTGCTTGGGCTGTCAGATTCATCACCGAACTGGTAAGAGCCTGCGACATAGGCGCCTTCGACCAATGCTTTAGAAGGCTCGATACTTTGACCAAATTGTAAAGGATAGCGAAAACGCGCCATCAGCTCCATGCCGTCAATCGGTTTGTATTGCGCATTGACCTTCGCCGAATGACCTTCGTATAAATCTGGCTGTGCCTTGAGCTCTGGCGTGACCTGCACAGCGGTGCCGCGCGCGTCGTCAGAAAACATATCGCGCCACAGGGTTCGCGCCGATTGCATGGTGCTGTCCCACATGGCGATGAGCGAGTTCCACACGCCGTCTTGCGCGGCATTGGCTTTGACATTCACGCGGTGCAGATTGCTTTGCGCTTTGAGAAATTCCAGCGGTCGCGGCACTTGATACACGGCGATGTCCATGCCTGCGTTTTGATTGACCACCGAGACGTCTTGCACCTCAAGGCGCACCTGCGCTTGCTCTGTGCTGCCATAGCTTTTGTCGGACAATAAGAAAAAAGCACTTTCGCCGCTCTCTTCTTGCGCGTGTGCACCCAACGAAATGCAGAGCAACAGAGTGCTGATGAGGCCTCGGGTGAAGCGACGCAGTG
>CALMCK010000259.1 GCA_937862845.1 uncultured Burkholderiaceae bacterium
CATACTTGCTCGGTCACCTGTAAAAACGTCTGGACCAGCCGCGATGGCGTCGAGTACGCATGGTTTAACAATGTGGAAACCAAGCCGGGCATCGGTTATCCCAAAGAATGGGAAAACCAGGACAAATGGAATGGCGGCTGGATACGCAAACCGAACGGCAAACTGCAACCGAAGCAAGGTGGCAAGCTCAAGATTTTGTCGAATATTTTCGCCAATCCCAACATGCCCGAAGTGGACGAATACTACGAGCCTTTCACGTTTGACTACGAGCATTTACAAAACGCACCCGAAATGCAAACCCTGCCGACCGCCCGCCCCGTCTCTGTGTTGACGGGTGAGAAAATGGAAAAAATCGAATGGGGCCCAAACTGGGAAGACGATTTGGGTGGCGAATTTAGCCAACGCAGCAAAGATGCGTTGTTTGAAGGCATTCAAAAGGACATCCACGCGACATTTGAAAACACCTTCATGATGTATCTGCCGCGTCTGTGCGAGCATTGCCTCAACCCGACGTGTGTGGCATCGTGTCCGTCGGGCTCGATTTATAAACGTGAAGACGACGGCATTGTGCTGATTGATCAAGACAAATGTCGCGGCTGGCGCATGTGCATCTCTGGCTGCCCATACAAAAAAATCTACTACAACTGGACTTCGGGCAAAGCCGAAAAATGCACCTTCTGCTTCCCACGCATCGAAGCGGGTCAACCGACCGTCTGCTCAGAAACCTGCGTCGGCCGCATTCGCTACTTGGGCGTTTTGCTCTATGACGCCGATCAAATCGAAGCCGCTGCCAGCGTCGAGAATGAACAAGACTTGTACGAGTCACAATTGGGTCTGTTCCTCGATCCGAACGATCCTGCGATACAAGCGGAAGCATTGAAGCAAGGCATTCCACAGTCATGGCTAGACTCGGCGCAAAACTCGCCCGTGTACAAAATGGCCGTCGAGTGGAAAGTGGCATTCCCATTGCATCCTGAATACCGCACATTGCCGATGGTTTGGTACATCCCGCCACTCTCGCCGATTCAGTCCGCGATGGAGAGCGGCATCATCGGCGAAAACGGCATCATCCCTGACGTGAAAGACTTGCGCATTCCTCTGAAATATTTGGCCAATCTGTTAACCGCAGGCAATGAAACGCCGATATTGAATGCACTCGAAACCATGATTGCCATGCGTCGATACAAGCGCGCGCAGTCGGTTGAAAAAAGAACCGATGAATCGACTTTGTCCAACACACATTTGAACGGCACGCAAGTCGAGGAAATGTATCAAATCATGGCGATTGCCAATTACGAAGACCGCTTTGTGATTCCATCCTCGCACAAAGAAATGGCCGAAGACGCATTTGATGACAAAGGCTCTTGTGGCTTCACCTTTGGCAACGGCTGCTCCGATGGCACGTCCAAACCGAGCTTGTTTGGTAAGAAAAAAGCCACGCCAATCGTGTTTTACGATTTGCGCAAAGACCGGGAGAAAAACAGTGGAAAATAAAACCCAACCCACGCTGTACAAAGTCGCCTCCGCGCTGCTGTGTTATCCCAGCGAAGAGTTGCAATCGGCCATCGGTGAAATACGCGCGGCACTCGCCGATGCGCCAGACTCTTTAATCTCGCTTGAGCCATTGTTACAGCACATTGAATCAACGGACTTGATTGATTTGCAAGAGTCGTATGTGGTTGTGTTTGACCGCAACCCGTCGCACTCTTTGCATTTGTTTGAGCATGTGTATGGCGAAGACCGCGCACGCGGTCAAGCCATGGTCGACTTGTTGGGCGAATACAGCAAGCATGGCTTTGATGTGCTGAGCGATGAGTTGCCCGATTATGTGCCGTTGTTTTTGGAGTTTTTATCGACCTGCGATGCCGACGAGTCTGCCGCATTGCTCGGTGATGCGGTGCATGTGTTGGCCCACATCGGCAATAAATTAAAGGGCAGTGAGTCTTTATACGCCAGCGTATTTGACATCGTCATTGCCTGCTCGCCTGTCGCCGCCGAGCCTCTAAACGTCCCGCCGATTCGCGACATGGATGAAGCGCTCGAAACCTTTGGTCCCAGCGCAGAAGGTGTTGAGCCGCTGTTGTCAGCGCACGGCAATTCGCAAGGCATCCCAGAAATAGCGCCGATTAAATTTTACAACACATCCCCAAAAGCCAAACAATCCGACCGCAATACGTCGGTCTAAAGCCATTGGATAGGAGCACGACATGACTTTTTTACATCATTTTTTATTTGGCATTTATCCTTACATCGCCATCGTTATTTTTCTTTTGGGTTCTTTGATTCGTTTTGAGCGTGAGCAGTACACGTGGAAAAGTGAATCATCGCAAATACTTTACAAAGGCAGTTTACGCCTTGGGAACAACCTATTTCACATCGGCATCATTGGCTTGTTTTTTGGGCATTTGGTTGGCCTGCTCACCCCCGTGATTGTATGGGACACGCTCGGCGTCTCTCACTCGGCCAAGCAACTGACCGCCATGATTGCAGGCGGCATCATGGGCGCGCTGTGTTTCGTGGGGTTGCTGTTGTTGTTGGTTCGTCGTTTGACCAGTGCGCGTTTGGCGAAAAACACCACATGGCGCGACAAGCTGGTGTTGATTTGGCTGCTCATCACGGTCACGGTTGGTCTTTCCACTATTTTTGTTTCCGCTGAGCATTTGGACGGCGAAGAAATGTTGGCACTGATGAACTGGGCACAACACATCGTGACGTTCCGCGCAGGTGCGGCTGAGTTTATCGTCCACGCATCGTGGGTATTTAAACTGCATTTGTTCCTCGGCATGAGCATCTTTGTGATTTTCCCCTTCACTCGACTGGTGCATGCATGGAGCGGCTTTGCCAGCGTGACTTACTTGGGTCGTGCATGGCAGCTGGTTCGCCCACGTAAATAAACATCACTTGTCACTTATAAAAAAGCCTTACAGTTTTGACTGTAAGGCTTTTTTGAGAAAACGCGAAATCGTTGCCGCCTTGCGAGGCAAACCACCACGAGCGTTGTGGCAATGAGGCATCCACCAAAACACAACGATAAAGCAGCGCGCCCCAAGCGCACCGAAATCCCAAAACTTATGCTAACATATCAATCAATCCTTTAATTTGGCCATGCCAAATGTTCGTCCGCAAGCGTCAAATTCGAGTTTTAATCGGATCAAAATCAAATGCCCTGAACCAAAATTTCATGGCATTTTTCATTTTAAATCGCATTTACAACCCCATTCACCTCCCTTTAAACCCACATAAATCATCATTCTCATGAACACAATTAGAACCCAAATCCTCGTTATCGTTGCCATCACCGCGCTCACCGCCTGCGGCGAAACAGTCGAAGTCAAACAATCGACCAACACCCCCGCCGCCGCAAGCACTGCACAGGCATCGGCTGCAGCCACCACCACGGGCGAGACAGTGACCACAACGGCCACGCAGTTGTTCAACGACTTTAAAGCCAATGAAACAGCCACCAAGGATTCGCTCACAGGTAAAACCGTATCGGTCAGCGGTGTCGTGACATCCGTGGACCATGTCATTGACGGCCCAACCATCGTCCATCTAGCGACGGGAGATGATTTGACCGAGGCGCATTTCGTCATTATCGATTCAGATAAAGCGAGAGCAAGCGCGCTGCAAAGTGGCACTCAAGTCACACTGTCGTGCCCCAAAATCAGTCGTGAGTTCGACGCGCCCAAAGGTGAGGATTGCACGCTGCTCAAATAACTCAGACACACATCCGCCTTTGAGGCAGATATAGACATCGCTTATAATAACTCGCGTCACGCATGTATTTAAAACCCATGCTATGATGCGCTCAGTCAAACACAGAGGAGACAATCATGGAATTTCGTTCTGGCAATCCAGTCCTATCGGATAAAGCATTTAACCAACACCTCGGCGCAACCACCGATCGAATGACGCTCGACGGCACAGTCAACAAAACAGGCCTGTTGCTGTTCATCGCGGTACTGGCAGCGGCATGGCCATGGTCTCTGGTCATGCAACACGCGAATGCTGGCACAGCCAATCCCAACGCTGGCTTGGTGGGTTTGCTGGCGATTGGCGGTGCGATTATTGGTTTGATTTTGGCTTTGATAATTTCATTTAAAGCGCACACAGCACCTTACTTGGCACCTGTTTATGCGGTATTTGAAGGCTTATTCCTCGGTGCGGTTTCAGGCTTTTTTGAAATGCGTTACCCCGGCATTGTGCTGCAAGCGATTGGCTTAACATTCGGTACCCTTGGCGCATTGTTGCTGGCCTATAAAAGCGGCTTGATTCGTGCCAGTGAAAACTTCAAGCTCGGTATTGTCGCGGCAACGGGCGCCATTATGTTGCTGTATGTGGTGGGTTTTGTGTTGTCGTTTTTTGGCATTCAAATTCCTTTGATTCACGGCAGTGGTTTTGTCGGCATCGGCTTTAGTTTGTTTGTGGTGACGATTGCTGCATTGAATTTGGTGTTGGATTTTGACTTCATCGAAAACGGCGTGGCCGCAGGCGCGCCCAAATACATGGAGTGGTACGGCGCTTTTGGCTTGATTGTGACTTTGTTCTGGCTGTATCTCGAGATGTTGCGCTTGCTCGCCAAACTGCGCGACCGCTAATCACAACAACATGCGGCACATCCCAAAAAAGCACCTGTCTCATGGTGCTTTTTTGTATTTATATTTTTGATGTACTATTCTAGTGAGCCACTTTGAATTCTTTTGCTCCATTTGCCGTACGCCAAAACAAGCGCGCCGCTCCATCTCTTTTCACACACTTCTTGATTGTTTCACGCGTAAAATGGGCCATCCATTAAACACCATTGCCCGCCACATTTCACGGGAGAACAGCATGAACGATACCCATTTCAATGTCTTAATCGCCGACGACCATGAGCTGATTTTACAAGCCATGCAAAAACTGGTCGGCCATTTGCGCCCACGGATGGCGAGCCATTTGGTGAGCGATTGGCCGCATTTACTATCGACTCTCGAGCAGCAAGCGTCCATGGATTTGGCGATCGTTGATTTGCACATGCCGGGGTCTGGTTTGGATTGCTTCATTGAGCTGTCAAACCGCTACCCTGATTTACCCGTCGTGGTGGTGTCGGCTGAAACCTCGGTGGCGGTGGTGCGCGTGCTGTTTGATCAGGCGAACATCAAAGGTTTCATCCCTAAAAGCGATCAAGCAGCGGTTCTGCTGCAGGCATTAAAACTGGTGTTGGCAGGCGGGAAGTATCTGCCAGCGTTCATGCTGGCAGGCGGCCCAGAGTTGCCAGAGCCTGCATCGTTCGCCGTGACCACATCATCTGTTGCCGCATCTGTCACTCCGCCGCAAGCTGCGTGGGGTTTGTCGAGCCGCTTGCAAGATGTGTTGCGTTTGTTGGCGCAGGGCTTGTCAAACAAAATGATTGCACGCCAGCTGGGCATCAGTGATTTGACGGTAAAAACCCATGTGAACATTTTATACAAACAAATGGGCGTCAAAAATCGAGCCGAGGCAACTGCGATGTTTTTACGGCAACATCCACAATAACCGCACACCACCACACGCCGCCATTACAAACATTACAGCAATTCAAAAATCGCTTTGAGCAACTGCTCCCCGCCAATCGGTTTGCGTAAAACAGTGCTTTTTCGCACGCCCCAATCCCCCATAAAAGCTGTGTCTGCCACCATAAAAATCGTCGGGCAGTGCCAGCGTTCGAGTTGGCTGGTTTCAAAGTGGCTGTCTGGTTTTTCACCGCGTGCAGACAACACCAACTCAACCCACGTCTGCTGTGCCAGTCGATAATCGCTGATGATGAGGTCCGGCTGCCACGGCGTGGCCGATGCGGCATCATCTGTTTCAATCGTTGCTGCCATTAACTTCAGCGCACCGCTGCTGGACAACGCTGTGCGCACATCCGCCAAACAATTGTTGAGCAGATTAACGATGTTGTGCCGAACCACATCGTCCTCCTCGATGAGCAATATTCGCCTGCCCTTAAGTCGCTCCCGTTGTTGCTCGTCCATGACAAATGGTAAAGCGGTTTGGATCACCGCAGCCGCACCCAGTGCGGGCAAATGAATCCGAAACACGCTGCCCCGACCCACCGCAGAGCTCAAACTCAACGACAGGTGCAGTGCGCGCGCCAATCGTCGGACGATGGACAGGCCAAGACCACGGCCTTTTTCGCCGACACTGCCATGGCGATCTACTTGATAAAACTCATGAAACACCGCATCGTGATGTTCTGCGGCAATGCCCACACCGGAGTCACGCACCTCAATCGCTTGGCGTGAGGCTCGATAACCAAACCAAACCACCCCTTTCTCGCCTTGCGACTCAGTGTAGGTGATGGCATTGGCGATGAGATTACCAAGC
>CALMCK010000260.1 GCA_937862845.1 uncultured Burkholderiaceae bacterium
TGGGTCTGATGCTTTTTATCTCCAATGGCAAATGATCAATTTGCGCTTTCATCAACCCAGTGATTTGCCCATGGCGTTCTGGACTACACCATACCTGCCCTTCTGACCAATTCGATAATGCGCGCAGCTCATGCACCGCAGGGTGATCATCGCCCGCCACCTGATCGGGAAAAGGCAAATCAGATGGGTCAAAAATACGGACCTCAGCCCCAAAAAACCTTAAAATCCTCGCGGCCTCTTCAACAGACAATCGTGAGAATGAGCGCGCGCGCAAAGACCCATAAAGCAATAATATTCGAACTGGCGCCTCATCACTCGACATCCCTTCTGCGGGTCGATGCTGCGCAAAACGCGGGTTCAAAGCAGGTAAATCATCAGGGTCTGTTAATGTGCGAATTCTCATTGGCCATTTCCTTTTTGAGTTGTTATGGTCTGTGTCGCATCGCAGTTTGCGCCAACGCAACAGTTTTCAGTGAGGAACACAATCAGCTCTCTCATGGTGGCGAAGTTCGCGGTATAAATCACGAAACGACCTTCACTGCGAGATTTCACCATATTGGCAAACACCAGTTCTTTCATATGAAACGTGATGGATGATGGTGCAATCTGGGTCGCTTCACTGATCTTTCCCGCAGACAAGCCTGCGGAGCCCGCTTGAACCAATGTGCGAAAAATGGCCAGACGAGAGTCTTGGGCCAATGCGGATAGAGATGCGACAGCTGAAGTTGTTTTCATATTTCAACTATAGTTGAAATGATGATTAAGGTCAAGTGGCTTTTGACGCAAAATATTCGTGTGACATCTGTTGTGCTCGACCCGACTGTGTATCAAAGCCACTTTTAGGCATCTATTTGTGTGGCATGTGTGGTGTTCGACCCGAGCACCCCATCGAATCCCCCATCGACTGCTCGATAGCGCACCAAAACCATGTGAGCATACAGCCTGCCAATGTTTTATTTTTCGCCAAAACGCAGCGCCGCGCGAGCCTTGGCACGCGCCGCTTCAGTCTCTCGGTTGCGCGGCGGGCTTTGTGTCACGAGGGAAGCCAAGAGTGTCTGTGCTGCCGCGCTGATGTCGGCGACCGCGGCGTCAAAAGCGGCTTGATTGGCTTGCGATGGTTTGTGAGCACCGCTCAGTTTGCGCACAAACTGCAAGGCAGCATCACTCACTTCTGTGGGGGTCGCGGGTGGTTCAAAGTTGAACAGCATTTTAATGTTTCTGCACATGTCACTCTCCTTGTTTCAACCTGCCTGCGCCCTGTCTTGCATCTGTTTGCTGGTCATTTTGCTGCCGTCATGACTCCAGCCTGGTGCTGCAAATATATATTTGAGGCGTTGCATCGGCGTGAGATTCGCTTGCGTGGCATCCTGCCAAATCGCTTCAAACTCATGTGTGATGGTCGTCATGGGGTGGCGTGCTTGCTCTTCGGTGAGTGGCGTGACGATGCCAAAACGCACAGGTTCGGCATCTTTTTCTTTTTGAAATGTGCCAAATAATTTATCCCAGACAATCAAAAACATGCCCATATTGCGGTCAAGGTAGGCCACGTTTGAACCATGGTGCACTCGGTGGTGTGACGGCGTGACCATGAAGTATTCAAACACGCCCATGCGACGGATGGTTTGCGTATGAATTAAGGTGCCATAAATTTGCGTGGCGGCATAAGCAAACATGATGTGCAGCGGCTCGAAGCCAAGCAATGCGACGGGCATGAAGTAAAAATATCGATACAGTGGTTGCAACACGGGCGAGCGAAACCCTGTCGTGATGTTGAACAACTCCGAGCTGTGGTGGGTGATGTGCACCGCCCAAAAAAATCGGCAGTGGTGGTCCACAAAGTGGTGCACATAGTAAGCGAAGTCTTGCAACAACACCAAGGCAATCCAGTACAGCCAGACGTTCTCTATCGTGATGATGCGGTACTGATACGCCCAGCCGAGCATGATGAATGAGAAAACCTTCATGACCAAATCAAGACCGATGTTGATGATGGCGAAGTACAGGTTTTTGAGCACATCGCCCGTGCGATACAGCTTTAACTCACTGCGATGTGAGTAAAACATCTCCACCAAAATCACAATGACAAACATCGGCACAGAATAAGCGTATAAAACCTCTTGCGTGAGCCAAGCGGGCATAACCCCTCCCCTAAAATTCAAAAAAAGGCCAACAAACTCAGTTTGTCAGCCTTTGGTGTTCCGCGTCGGATTACTTCACGCGTGAACGGTATTCGTTGGTGCGGGTATCGATTTCGATTTTGTCACCCGTATCGACAAACAAAGGCACTTGTATCTCGTATTCTGTGGCGATTTTTGCTGTTTTGAGCACGCGACCTGATGAGGTATCGCCTTTAACGGCTGGCTCTGTGTAAACGATTTCGCGCACGATGGTGGTTTCGAGTTCAACAGAAATTGGACGGTCTTGGTAAAACACCACGTCGCAAATCATGCCATCTTCGAGGTAATTCAGCGCGTCGCCCATGCTTTCGGCTTCGATTTCGTATTGGTTGTAATCTTCGTCCATGAACACATACATTGGGTCGCCAAAGTATGAGTAGGTCACACGTTTTTTGTCCAGCACGACCACATCCATTTTGTCGGCGGCGTTAAAAACGAGTTCTGCGCCTGCGCCAGTCAGAAGGTCTTTCATTTTCATTTTG
>CALMCK010000261.1 GCA_937862845.1 uncultured Burkholderiaceae bacterium
GGCGGCGGGCGAGTACTGAAGCAGCACGGCGCGCGTGTCGGAGTTACCCAGTGGCACGATGACCTCGTTGAACGGCATGCCGATGGATTTGAGCAGCCACCAGACGCGCAGCGACCATGATGAGTAGTTTTTGTTGCCGATGATCAGTTGCATGGTGTGGCTTTCGTGGGCTGGGGTTGTGTGTGCTGTCCGTGTGTTTGTGCACTATAAAATATAAAAGCCCGCAAATCAAGATTTGCGGGCTTTTAAGGACAACAATTTTAAGACAGGGATTACTTACCAGCAGCAGCCAGTGTGATGTCTTTTTGTTTGCCCAAAACCAAAGTCACGCCTGCGGGTAAAACGATTTCGCTGGCTTTAATTGATTGGCTTGGTTCGGTTTTTGACACGTCGATATTCAATACTGAAGGCAAGTCTTTTGGCAAGCAAGAAACTTTAACAGAGAACACAGCCGCTTTAATGCGTTGACCACCGATTTTAACCGCAGGAGACTGTTCGCCGCCGACGAATTTCAAAGGGATTTTGAATGTGATGGCTTGGTCGGCTTGGACGCGTTGCAAGTCAACGTGCAGAATCATTGGTTTGAATGGGTGAACTTGTACGTCACGCAAAATGACTTGTTCAACAGCGCCGTCGAGCTCCAAATCGAGAACAGAGTAGCGCACGCCTTCTTTGCGAAGTGCGTGGTACAGGCTGTTGTGGTCGATTTCAATCGATGTGGCAGCAGCAGCGGCGCCATAAACGACACCAGGGGTTTGACCAGCAATGCGCATACGGCGGCTCGCACCCGTACCGTGCAATGAACGGCTAGTGGCAATAATTTTCATAAAAACTCCAAAAGTAAAAAATTCAATTCACATGAATTGAAAAGTCGTTCAACCGCGACCAGTTGAACGTTTAATCCCCCGCTGTTAAATCAACAGCGGCGGTCAAACTGGGTGTCGCTCAAATATCAGTGAACAATGAGCTGACAGATTCTTCGCTGGAAATCCGTAAAATCGTTTCGCCAAGCAGTTTGGCGCAGCTTAATTGGCGGATTTTGCCAGATGCTTTGAGTGCTTCCGCGCCAGCAGACAGCGGAATCGAGTCGGTGATGACCAGCTCGTCGAGCACCGAGTCACGCACGCGCTCTAATGCGGCGCCACTCAATACGGCATGTGTGCAGTAAGCGAGTACTCGCTTTGCGCCGCGTTCTTTGAGGACTTCGGCGGCCTTGCACAAAGTGCCTGCGGTGTCGACCATGTCGTCCATCAGCACGCACGTGCGACCGTCGACATCGCCGATGATGTTCATGACTTCAGAGACATTCGCTTTCGGGCGGCGTTTGTCGACAATTGCTAAATCGACTTCAAGGCGTTTGGCGAATGCGCGTGCACGAGCGACGCCACCGATGTCGGGGGACACCACCACCATGTCTTCAATTTTTTTCGCCATCAAATCATCGAGCAGCAGCGGAGACGCGTACATGTTGTCCACTGGCATGTCAAAAAAGCCTTGAATCTGCTCGGCGTGTAAATCCATGGTCATGAAGCGGTTCACGCCGGCGACGCGCAACATGTTGGCGACGACTTTGGCCGAAATCGCCACACGCGCTGAGCGCGGACGGCGATCTTGACGAGCGTAACCAAAGTAGGGCAATGCTGCGGTGATGCGACCTGCTGACGAGCGCTTGAGCGCGTCAGCCATGAGCAGGACTTCCATCAATGATTCATTGGTCGGTGCGCAAGTCGATTGCAAAATGAAGACATCTTTGCCGCGCACATTTTCGTTAATCTCAACCATCACCTCACCATCTGAGAAGCGGCCAACCTCGGCTTTACCCAATGGCAAACCCAGATAATCAGCGACATCTTTCGCCAATTTTGGGTTAGCATTGCCTGTAAAAATCATGAAATCGTGACTGGCCATGGACGTGTCCTTGTGGGTGTGTTGATTGCGAGATTGGTAGGCCTCATCAACTTATCGAAGCCTCAAATAAAAACTGCTCGACAAAATCGAACAGTTTTTATTTTTATATTTGGCAGAGGAGGAAGGACTCGAACCTTCGAATGCTGGAATCAAAATCCAGTGCCTTAACCAACTTGGCGACACCTCTA
>CALMCK010000262.1 GCA_937862845.1 uncultured Burkholderiaceae bacterium
TCTTTTAAAATCGCATCTGAATTGCTCAAGCAAATATCGCGCCACATCTCTGGGCTGGCGGCGGCGATGCGGGTGAAGTCTCTGAATCCTGCGCCGGCCATGGCGAATTTGTCAGTGGATAAGTCGGAGTCGGCGACGTGGTTCATCAGCGCGTAGGCGAGGATGTGCGGCAGGTGCGAGACGGCGGCGAAAATTTCGTCATGGGCGGTGAGGCTGAGTTCGTACACCTGCGCGCCCGTGGCTTGCCACAGTGCGGCGATGAGCTCGACATCGCCCACGCGGTTGTCTGCGTGCGGGCAAATCATGACTTTTTTGTTGATGTATAAATCAGCGAGCGCTGCCGATGGGCCGTTCACTTCGCGCCCTGCTATCGGATGCGCGAGGACGAATTGCGATATTTTATCGCCGAGCGCGGCGCGTGCGTCGTTGTACACCGAGGTCTTTGTGCTGCCGACGTCGGTGATGACGGTGTCGGGCGGCACATGTGGCGCGATTTTATCCAACACCGCGCGGGTTTGGCCGACGGGCATGGCGAGAACGATGACATCAGCGGCTTGAATTGCGGCGATGAATTCGGGCGTGTCAACGCGAACCGCCACATCCACCACGCCGAGCGCGACCGCCTCATCCATCACCGCTGCGCTGCGCCCCACACCCACGATATGGCGCACCACGCCTGATTTTTTTAAAGCGAGTGTGAGCGAACCGCCAATCAGCCCCGCGCCGATGAGGAGGAGGTTGTTGATTTTGGGTTCGGTGAGTGCTGCGTATGGTTTCATGGTGGGTCACATAGGGGTTGGATGTGGTTCAACAGAGCGCGGTAAGCTCGGCTGCTTTGCTTAGGTACCGTTTGTTATCAATCGCAATCAGAGACATCGCGCACTTCAACAGGGGTTGTCTGAGCGACTTGATTTGTGCCTGTGGCGGTGACTTCATTGATGGTCAAATTGCATTTGTCATCGCCCCAAGAAAAACCAACTTCGTAGTTTGCATGGGGCTTGGCCGTGAAGGAAACGTCGCCACGGCATGAGGGGCTGCGGCGGCTGTATTGAACACCGTTCGCTTTATAAAAATGACTGACGTCTTGAAATCGCAAGCTCACGGTGCTCGGTTGGTTGGCTGGGATTTCATATTCTTTGTAATACGCTTTAGACAAAATTCCGTTTTTATCAGACAGATTTTGTGTGGTGGCTGTTTCTGGAATGCCGATGCTCTCGTTTTTAGAAGCGCCGACGAATGAGCCAAACGCTTGACCAATACTGCCCGATACTTTAATCGACTTGCCACTCGTGCAGGATTGTCCTGCGTAGAGTTTGGCGCTTGCGCCGTTCTGTCCGAAGATGCGAATCTTGGCGCTGTCAGAGTCGGCGAATGCGTTGGTCGAGAGTGCGGTCAATGCCAATGCGATCAGTGTGTGTTTTTTCATGTTAATCCTAAAAAAATGTGTTTAAACCGTGACGGGGTATGAGCCCAAACATTTATAAAAAGCGGCGTTGCTTTCCAGTTCGGCCAATGCGTCTCGCACGTTTTCTTGTTCGATGTGCCCTGCAAAGTCGATGTAGAAAAAATACTCCCAGCCTTTTTGTCGTGCGGGGCGGGATTCGAAGCGCAGCATGGACACGCCGTGTTTGGCGAGCGGCTCGAGCAGTGCGTAGACGGCGCCTGCTTTGTTCGGTGTGGCGAGTATCAATGACGTTTTATCATTTGGCGATGTGCCGCACAGTTGTTTGCCGATGACGATGAAGCGGGTGCGGTTGTTGGCGTCGTCTTGGATGCCTGCGACGACGGTTTGCAAGCCATAGGTCGCGGCGGCGATGTCGCTGGCGATGGCGGCAATGCTTGGGTCGGCTTGTGCCATGACCGCGCCTTGCGCGTTGCTTGAGACAGGTTTTTGTTCGATGTGCGGGTGGTGTTCTTTGAGCCAGTGGTGGCATTGCGCGAGTGCTTGCGGATGCGCGACGATGGTTTTAACGCCGCTCATGTCGCCGTTGATGTGCAGCAGGTGGTGGTTAATCGCGAGCGAGACTTCGCCACAGATTTTCAATGATGTGGTGAGCAGCAAATCCATGGTGCGGTTAATCGCGCCTTCAATCGAATTCTCAATCGGCACGACGCCAAACGCCGCGCCGTCGGCCTCGACAGTGCGAAAAATATCGTCAATCGTCGTGCAGTCGATGCTGTGAATCGCGTGGCCGAACTGCTTGACCATCGCCTGCTCGGTGTACGTGCCCGCAGGCCCAAGATACGCGACCTTAACCGCCTCCTCCATCGCGCGACACACACTCATCACCTCGCGCCACAAGGCTTGCAAGTGGTGCGACGGCAGTGGGCCGGGATTGCGCTGTGCGATTTTTTCCAATACCTGCGCCTCACGCTCGGGGCGAAACACGGGTTGATTGTATTTTTGCTTCACATGCCCGACGGCTTGCGCGAGCTTCGCGCGCTCGTTGAGCAGTGTTAGTAATTGCGTGTCGAGCGCATCGATTTGAACGCGCAGCGGGGCGAGTTCGGTGTCTATTGTTTGTAAATTGATTTTCATGCTCTTCCCATCCGCTCAAGAAACGAAAAACTCTATTTTCGGAGCGTTAAAAATTTTGTATTCTGGTTCATTAAATGATACGACTTCAAGAATATATTGTTCTGTGCAAATCCTATAGAGTGTCATTTCACCACCCATATCTTCAATTCCCTCATAATCTTTTTTAACAAAATCGAGAAAGCTGGAGTTTGTTGCAATTTGAAAAAAGTAACCAGGCTTCAC
>CALMCK010000263.1 GCA_937862845.1 uncultured Burkholderiaceae bacterium
GTGCCGGAAGCCGAGGCAGCCGAGCGTTTGGTCGGCATCGACGAGTGCGAGAAGATGAGCCGCGAAGTGTCGGCCGTGCTCGACGTCGAGGACCCGATCTCGGGCAATTACACCCTGGAAGTGTCGTCGCCGGGCATGGATCGACCGCTTAAAAAACTGGCGGACTATGTGCGTTTTGCGGGTGAGTTGGCCAATATTAAACTGAAAATGCCACTTGATTTGGCTGGCATTGGTCGCAAAAACTTCACAGGTCATTTACAAGAAGTCAACGAGCAAGAAGAAGCAAACAAACAATTGGCCATCGTGTTTGAACACGAAGGCGTTGAGCAAATTTTAGAATTTGGATTATCAGATGTGGACAAGGCGCGATTGGTGCCTGTTTATAATTTTAAAGGAAAACAAAAATGAACCGTGAAGTCTTAATGTTGGTCGATGTGTTGGCGCGTGAAAAAAACGTGAGCAATGACGTGGTCTTTGGCGCGCTTGAAGCCGCGCTGGCATCTGCTGCGAAACGTCGTTACGAAGAAGAAGGCGTTGACCTGCGTGTGGCGATTGACCGCGACAGCGGTGCTTACGAGACTTTCCGCCGTTGGCAGGTGGTGCCCAATGAGGCTGGTTTGCAAGAGCCAGATCGTGAAATTTTATTGTTTGAAGCACAAGAGGACATGGCCGACATCGAAGTCGGTGATTTTATCGAAGAAGAAGTTGAGTCGGTTGAAATCGGTCGCATCGGTGCGCAAACAGCCAAACAAGTGATTTTGCAACGCATTCGCGATGCAGAGCGCGAGCAATTGTTGCAAGACTTCCTCGCCAGTGGCGAAAACATCATGATGGGTACTGTCAAACGCGTGGACAAAGTTCAAGCGATTGTGGAGTCAGGTAAAGTCGAAGCGGTGTTGCCGCGTGACCAGATGCTGCCGCGTGAAACCATGCGTGCGGGTGATCGTGTGCGTGCGTACATGGTCTCGGTCGATCAGACTGCCCGTGGCGCTCGCCAAGTGCAGCTCTCGCGCACGGCGCCTGAATTTCTGATTGAGTTGTTCCGTCAAGAAGTGCCTGAAATCGATCAAGGCGTGCTCGAGCTTAAAGGCGCGGCACGCGATGCAGGCATTCGTGCGAAAGTCGCCGTGCATGCATTGGATTCGCGCATTGACCCAGTGGGCACATGCGTGGGCGTGCGCGGTTCGCGCGTCACGGCTGTGCGCAACGAAGTCGGCGGCGAGTCAATTGACATTGTGATTTGGGATGAGCAGCCTGCGCAGTATGTCATCAATGCTTTGTCGCCTGCCGTGGTCAGCTCGATTGTCGTGGACGAAGAGCAGCACTCGATGGAAGTCGTGGTGGACGAAGAAAACTTGGCGTTGGCGATTGGCCGTTCAGGTCAAAACGTGCGTTTGGCCAGCCAGCTCACAGGTTGGCAGCTCAACATCATCACGCAAGCAGACTCGACTCAAAAACACGAAAAAGAAAGTCAAATGTTGACTGCGCTGTTCACCGAAAAACTCGATGTGGACGAAGAAGTGGCGAATATTTTGATTGAAGAAGGTTTCACCAGTTTAGAAGAAGTTGCCTATGTGCCTGTTTCTGAAATGCTCGAAATCGATGCGTTTGACGAAGACCTCGTTGAAGAGCTGCGCTCGCGTGCTCGTGCAGCGATTTTGACACAAGAGATTGTGCAAGAAGAAAAAGCTGACACCGTGTTGGACCTGTTGAGTTTAGAAGGCATGACCAGCGCATTGGCCGCATTGCTGGCCGACCATGAAATCACCACGCGCGACGACTTGGCCGATTTGGCCGTTGATGAATTGATTGAAATTGCCCCTTCGCTGAGCGAAGAGCAAGCGAAAACACTCATCATGAACGCACGCGCCCATTGGTTCGAATGATGGCAACAGGACAATAAAGGATAAAAACACATGAATAATTTAACAGTCAATCTGTTTGCTCAAGAACTCAAAATGCCAGTCGATGCACTGCTTGAGCAATTGCGCAGCGCAGGTGTGAATAAATCATCGGGCGATGATGAGCTGACCGAAGGCGATAAAACGTCTTTGCTCGACTCATTGCGCAAAGCGCATGGCGCAACCGATGCAGGTAAGAAAAAAATCAGCCTGACCAAAAAACAAACCTCAGAGATTCGCCAATCAGACGCGACAGGTAAAACCCGAACCGTGCAGGTAGAAGTGCGCAAAAAACGCACCTTCGTCACACGCGATGTAGAGGCTGCCGATGCAAGCGCAGCCAATGTCGCGGCAGAGCCAGTCGAAGTGGCTGAGGTTAAAGTAGACAAGGCCCCAGCAGCGCCGATGCTTGATGATGCAGAAATCGCCAAACGCGAAGCCGAATTCGCCCGCGCGCAAGAACTGCTCGCACGCCAAGAAGCCGATGCAAAAAAACGCCTCGAAGCCAGCGCCGCAAAACCTGATGTGCTTGAGCCAAAAGCGAGCGCAGAAACGGCCGCAGAAGTAAAAACAGAAAAAACAACGAAAGCGCCCGCTGAAGCAGTCGCTGCTCCTGTTGAGAAAGCCAAAGCCGAGCCCAAAAAACTCGTTGTTAAAGCAGGCGCTGATAAAAAACCGAGCGCAGAAACTAAAGCGAACAAAGAATTAGAGCGCGCCCGTGCAGACGCAGAGCAAGCACGTGCTTCACTTGAGCAAGCACGCGCTGAGCGCGAAGTGCAGGCAAACTCGGTTGACGCCGAGCGTGATCGCCGTCGCCGTGAAGCGCAGGCCGAGGTTGAAAACCTCAAGCACATGATGAGTCAGCCAGCGAAAACATTGACCGCGAAACCGATCGAAGGCACGCTGCACAAGCCAGCCCGTCCAGAAGGTGAAGCGGCCAAGGCCAAGCCAGCGAGCACCGCCACAACGACTGTGGACGAGCGTCGCAAAAATGGCGCTCCTGGTAAAAGTACAAATGATGGTGCACGCGGTCGCGGCGGCATGAAAACCCGTGGCGGCTCGGATGACCGCAACCGTCGCGGTGGTGGTAAGAAAAATCGCCGTCAAATCATTCAAAATGATGAAGTGGGCAGTTTCAACACGCCCACCGAAGTGATTGTGAAAGACGTTCACGTTCCTGAAACCATCACAGTGGCTGACTTGGCACACAAAATGTCGATCAAGGCATCTGAAATCATCAAAATTTTGATGAACATGGGGCAAATGGTCACGATTAACCAAGTATTGGACCAAGATACCGCGATGATTGTCGTCGAAGAGCTCGGTCATAAAGCCTTCGCCGCCAAACTGGACGATCCAGACGCCTTCCTTGACGAAGGTGTAGAAAGCGATCATTCGGACGCAGAGCTTCTGCCGCGCGCACCTGTGGTCACCGTGATGGGTCACGTGGATCATGGTAAAACCTCATTGCTCGATGCGATTCGCCGTGCGCGCGTCGCCAGTGGCGAAGCAGGTGGGATTACCCAGCACATTGGTGCATACCACGTCGAAACAGAGCGTGGCATGGTGACATTCCTTGACACACCAGGTCACGAAGCCTTTACGGCGATGCGTGCGCGTGGTGCGAAAGCCACCGACATCGTGATCCTGGTGGTGGCGGCGGACGACGGCGTGATGCCGCAAACCAAAGAAGCGATTGCCCATGCGAAAGCAGCGGGCGTGCC
>CALMCK010000264.1 GCA_937862845.1 uncultured Burkholderiaceae bacterium
ATGTGTCTGAAGTGTTTGTGGAAGTTTGAAATAAACAGTTGAGGATTGTACCATTTTTGAGCAAAAAAAAGCCCAGCATCGTTAGATGCTGGGCGAATTCTCTTTTTGGTAAAAGAGAAGAGGGTTCGTTACGAGTAAAAAAAGCAAACTCACGGTTAATATACAGACGTAAGTTTACTCGATTTATTCACTTTCGTAACGAGAAATATTCAAGTCATTTGATTCTATGTCCGGTGTCTTGTCACTCATCAAGTCGGCAATCAGTTGCGCGGAGCCGGAAGCCATCGTCCAGCCCAGTGTGCCATGTCCTGCGTTGAGCCACAGACCTTTGATGGGGGTTTTGCCGATGATGGGGGTTGAGTCGGGCGTGACAGGGCGCAGTCCCGTCCAGAAGCTCGCTTGCGCGGTGTCGCCTGCTTCGGGGTAGAGCTCGTTGACCACTTTTTCCAATGTTTTTCGGCGAGAGGCAATCAACGAGCTGTCGTAGCCGCGCAGCTCGGCCATGCCGCCGACACGGATGCGGTCGTCGAATCGTGTGACCGCGACTTTATAGGTTTCATCCAAAACAGTAGAGACTGGTGCGCGCGTCACATCGCTAATCGGCAGTGTGATGGAGTAGCCTTTAATCGGATAAATCGGCACATCCACGCGGCCTTTGAGCAGCAGTGGCGTGTAGACGCCGAGCGTGCACAGCACCGCATCGCTGTGATAAACCGTCTCGCCGCAACGCACACCCGTGACAGTCGGCGTGCCGCTGCCTTCGATGACGAGGTCGCTGATGGTGGTGTTGAATTTAAACTCAACACCCAGCGCTTCACACAGTTTGGTTAACTGCTCAGTGAACAGCTGGCAATCACCCGTTTCATCATTGGGCAAACGCAGACCGCCGACCAGTGGCACGCGGCTATTGACGAGCGCTGGCTCAGCTTTGAGCAGATTCTCTGCATCGAGTAATTCATAAGGTACGCCGAGGATTTCGAGCACGCCGATGTCTTTGGCGGCGGCATCGAGTTGATTGGTGGAGCGAAAAACTTGCGTCGTGCCTTTTTGACGGCCTTCGTAAGCAATGCCGGTTTGTGTGCGCAAGTCAATCAAACAATCGCGCGAATACTCGGCCAATCGCACCATGCGTGATTTGTTGCGCGTGTAGCGATCGGCGTCACAATTTTTAATCATGGCCAGCATCCACTTGACCTGTGCCATGGTCCAATCGGGACGGATGGTCAGTGGCGAGTTCTTGCGCAACATCCACTTCATGGCCTTCGTTGGCACGCCTGGTGCCGCCCAAGGCGAGGCATAGCCTGGGGATATTTGTCCTGCATTGGCAAAGCTCGTGTCCAATGCCGCGCCAGAATGACGCTCGATGACGGTGACTTGATGGCCTTGTTTGGCCAGTGCGTATGCGCTGGTGACGCCAATGACGCCAGCGCCGAGAATGATAATATTCATGTAAGATCCAATCGTGTGCATGACAGGTGTGGGCGAGACATGTGAATTCCTTCGTAAAACACATGCCGTGCAAAACATTTTGCTATGATATTAAAAATTTGCTAGAATTACTTACTGAATTTTAATTTTAATTTGATAATGATTGGTGTTTTATGCGTGTAGAAAAAAAAAACAATAAAACCTTGGATAAAATCGATCGTCGTATTTTAGGGATTTTACAAAGTGATGGGCGTGTCGTCATGACAGATTTGGCCGAACAGGTTGGCCTGTCGCTCACACCATGCATCGAGCGCGTGCGTCGCATGGAGCGCGAAGGCATTATTTTAGGCTATCATGCGCGCCTCAATCCGCGTGAGCTTGGTGCGTCCTTGCTCGTGTTTGTCGAAATCAGCTTGAAAGACATGGCCAACGGTAAGTTTGAAGAATTCCGCCGTGGCGTGTTGGAGGTTGAGCAGGTACAAGAATGCCACCTAGTCTCAGGTGATTTTGATTATCTGATTAAAGCGCGCATCCGCGAAATGAGCGAATACCGTCAGCTGCTCGATGTGCTGCTGCGTTTGCCCGGTGTGGCGAACTCTAAAAGCTATGTGGTGATGGAAGAAATTAAAGAAACGCTCTCGCTCTCGCTCAGCCCCGCCATCGGTGTTTCACCGATGATGCAGGCGTAATGAGACACTGGGCACAAACAATTGCACAATTTTTAAAAACTCCGTATAATGCTGAGTTTACAAGTTTACTCTCGCTTGGAGGTTTTTTCAGGCGAGTCTGTTTTTGAAGTTGGTTTTATCTATATTTAAAGGAATTATCATGGTAGTGATTCGTATGGCTCGCGGCGGTTCTAAAAAGCGTCCTTTTTTCAACATCGTCGCAGCAGACTCACGCAACCGTCGTGATGGTCGTTACATCGAGCGCGTTGGTTTCTACAACCCACTCGCCGCCGAAGGCGTTGAAGGTCTGCGCATCGCCGCTGACCGTTTGACTTACTGGCAGTCTGTCGGTGCTCAATTGAGCCCAGCGGTTGCTCGTTTGGTTAAATCTGGCGTTCCTGCTTAATCACTGATTAAGCAGAATCAGATGGTATCGTTCAAACCCAAGCGCGCAACACCCATTGTTGCGCCTGCTTTATCAGCGGTTTCTGATCGTGCCACACCCAATGATTTAATCGTCGTTGCGCGAATCGGCGTGGCGTATGGCATCAAGGGATGGGTTAAGCTCCATCCCTTTTCGCATTCACCCGATGCGCTTGAAAGCGCAAAGACTTGGTGGATGGCACCGTATTTGCCCAACCAAACCGAAGTGCCTGACACTGCATGGCGTGCCTTGCAGGTGACTGGATTCAAGCCGCACAGCGATACGTGGGTTGCCCAGTTTCAATCATGGACGGACCGCAGCCATGCCGAAGCGCACAAAGGCTGGCAGATTGCCGTGTCGCGGGCTGATTTTCCGCAAACGGGTGATGACGAGTTTTATTGGGTGGATTTGATTGGCGCGCATGTGACCAATCAAGACGGCGCGGTTCTGGGCGTGTTAACGGGTCTACTGGAGTCAGCTGCTCATCCTGTGATGAATGTCAAAGGTGAGACGGCAGAGTATTTGATTCCTTTCGTTGGCGCATTTGTCGGTGAGGTGGACACGGCGGCAAAAACAATTCAGGTCAACTTGGATGTCGATGCCACAGCCTAAATCGCCACGATTTGCAGATGGGTTCGTGCACACAAACCGCCGAGTATGAACGGCG
>CALMCK010000265.1 GCA_937862845.1 uncultured Burkholderiaceae bacterium
GTCGGTATGGCGACGGAGATTCCGTCGCACAATCTGACTGAAGTCGCGGCTGCTGCGGTGGCGATTTTGAAAAAGCCCAATATGTCCGATGAGGATTTGTGCGCGATTTTGCCCGCACCTGATTTCCCAGGTGGCGGCCAAATCACCAACAGTCTGGACGACATCCGCGCGATGTATGCGACGGGTCGTGGCTCGGTGAAAGTGCGTGCGCGCTGGACGATAGAAGAGTTGGCACGCGGTCAGTGGCAGCTGGTGGTGAATGAATTGCCGCCGAACTCATCGTCACAAAAAGTCCTCGAAGAAATCGAAGAGCTGTCCAATCCGAAAGTCAAAACAGGCAAAAAAGCCCTGTTGCCAGAGCAAACCAATACCAAAGCGCTGGTGCTCTCCATGCTCGACGGTGTGCGCGATGAGTCCTCCAAAGACGCGGCGGTGCGCCTCGTGTTTGAACCGAAATCTAAAAATGTCTCGGTTGAGGACTTTAGCAACATGCTGCTCTCAAACACCAGCCTCGAAGGCTCGGTGTCGCTCAATCTGGTCATGGTTGGCCGCGATGGCCGCCCGACCCAAAAGTCATTGCGCCAGATTTTGACCGAATGGGTCAGCTTCAGACAAGACACCGTGCGTCGCCGCACACAGTATCGCGCGCAAAAAGTCGCCGACCGCATTCACATCCTCGAAGGCCGCGAGCAAGTGTTGCTCAACATCGACGAAGTCATCCGCATCATTCGTGAATCCGATGAGCCGAAACCAGCTTTGATCGCGGCATTTGGACTGTCTGATCGTCAGGCCGAAGACATCCTCGAGATTCGCCTGCGCCAACTCGCGCGACTCGAAGCGATTAAAATCGAACAAGAGCTCATGGCGCTGCGCGAAGAGCTCGCAGGTCTGAATGAGTTGCTCGCTGATGACACGGTTTTAAAACGTCTGGTGATTAAAGAAATCGAAGCGGATGCTAAAAAATATGGCGATGCGCGCCGCACATTGCTCGAAGTCGCGCAGCGCGCCTCACTTGACATCGCCGCAGTCGATGAGCCGATGACGGTGATCGTGTCGCAAAAAGGCTGGGTGCGCACACGCACAGGCCACAGCGTCGATGTGGCCGCGCTGGCATTCAAGCAAGGCGATGAGCTGCACAGCGTGCATCTGTGTCGATCCATCCACAACCTGTACGCGCTGGACACCAATGGCCGCGCCTACAGCGTGCCCGTGTCCGCATTGCCAGGTGGTCGCGGTGACGGCGTGCCATTGCCGACTTTGATTGACGTACAAGACAGTGCCCGCATCGTGCAGCATTTTGCCGGCAGTGACGACGTCAAACTCGCCGTATTGACCGAACAAGGCATGGGTTTTGCATGTACCGCCCGTGACCTACAAAGCCGTGTCAAAGCAGGTAAATCGTTTGTGAATTTAGCAGCAGGTGACGCGATACTCAAACTGGCGCGCGTGGATGAAAATGATTTATACCTCGCCTGCTTGTCCAGCGACGGTCGTCTGCTCAACTTCTCATTGGTCGAACTCAAAGAACTCTCCAGTGGCGGCAAAGGCGTGATACTTATGGGCTTGGACGACAAAGCCACATTGCTTGACGCCATGCCCAACGACGGTATGGCCGTGCTCGTGCAACACACCGCACGCGGCGGCAAAGCCCAAGAGCTGCGCGTCTCGGGCAGTAATCTGCAAGCCTTCGTCGGCGGCCGAGCGAAAAAAGGCAAAGTCATCGATGCCAAACTCAAACCCAGTGGTTTGGCGAAAGTGGTCATACCGAGTTTGTTGGGGTGATTGGGCATGCCGATGGCAACAAAAAAGCGCGGATGGTATCCGCGCTTTTTTGTTTTTAACTGCTGACGTATAGTCGTTCAAGAATAAAAAAATAGCTTATTCATTTTTACGAAGCAAGCAATTCCTTTAAGCTTATTTAACCACTTTGGGTTCTTTGGGTTTTTTAAGTTCATCCCACAGCAACAAAACCACGCCAATCAAAATCGCTGAGTCAGCGATATTAAAGGCTGGCCAATGATGGCTTTGATAATAGAAGTCTAAAAAGTCCACCACTTTACCGATGCGCACGCGGTCGATGAGATTGCCAATCGCACCAGCGAGGATGAAGGCGAGGCCTGTCAGTAAACGTGATTTGCCGAGGTTTTTACGCATGTACATCACGATAAAAATGGATGCGCCAATCGAGAGGGCGGTGAACAGCCAACGCTGCCAACCATCATGATCGGCGAGAAAGCTGAATGCAGCACCAGGGTTGTAGGCCAGCACCAGGTTAAAAAACGAGGTGATGGGTTTGGATTCGCCGAATTGAAAGTTCGCTTCGATGGCGAGTTTGGTGAGCTGGTCTATCAGGATGATGAGGGCAGTCAGGCTGAAGTATTTGGTGAGCGATTTTGTCATGGTGGATGATTGAGGCGGGATTTAAGCCGCTGTTTATAAAAAAACCGTTGAACGATTCAATATGGGCGGGCTTGAAGGCCCGCCCCACATGCTGGGTTGTTAAGCAATGCGGCGTTGCTCGCTTTGACCAAATAAGTTGCCAGAGCAGCGTGCGCACAGCGTCGGATGCTCTGCATTTGCGCCCACATCGACGGTGATGTGCCAGCAGCGTTCGCACTTATGGCCTGTGGCGACTTCGACATGGACGTGCACGGTTTCGCCGATTGCGATGCTTGCCTGTGAGGTGATGAGGACGAAGCGCAGCTCGTCGCCGAGTCGGGCGAGCAAGTCGGCGTCACTGGTCGGTGCGGTAATGGTGACGGCGGCTTGTAGGGCTGAGCCGATTTTGTCGTCGCCGCGTGCGTCTTCGAGTGCTTTGTTCACGTCGTCGCGCAGGGCGCGGATGCGCGTCCAGTTGCGCAGCAATTCATCAGAGTTCGGCACGACGGGCAGGGTGTGGTAGAGCTCGGTGAAGATGGTTTGCTCTTTGTCGCCGTTGTTTAAAACGGTCCACGCTTCTTCGGCGGTGAAGCTTAAAACAGGGGCGATGAGGCGAGTGATGCTTTGCGCGATGTGCCAGAGCGCGGTTTGAGCGGCGCGGCGGGCAGTTGAGTCTGGCGCGCTGGTATACAGGCGGTCTTTGAGGATGTCGAGATAGAAGCCGCCCAAGTCCTCGGAACAGAAAAATTGCAGTTTC
>CALMCK010000266.1 GCA_937862845.1 uncultured Burkholderiaceae bacterium
TGGCGAGGTCGATACCACAGTCACCATCGACGCGAAAAAAGCCAAACGTGTCTTGGTCTGTTCAGGCAAAGTGTACTTCGACATCCTCGCATTCCGCCGCGAAGAAAAAGACCAAAACATCCCTGTGATTCGCCTCGAGCAAATGTATCCATTCCCGCACAAAGCCTTTGCCGCCGCGTTGAAAAAATACCCGAACCTCGAAGAAATCGTGTGGGTACAAGACGAGCCGCAAAACCAAGGGCCGTGGTTCCAGATTCAGCACAACTTGTTTGAAAATTTAATCGAAGGGCAAAAACTCGCCTACGCAGGTCGCCCTGCATCGGCTTCGCCCGCCGTCGGTTATTACGCGAAACATTATGAGCAACAAAAAACCATGATGCAAGCGGCTTTCGGCAAAATCAAATCGTTTTTACGCAAGTAAACCAAAAACCACGAAGGGCGGGCTGAAGCCCGCCGCCCAAAAAATACCGCGCTCAAATTCGCGCACAAAAATTGATAGGAATACAAAATGGCCATCATCGAAGTCGTCGTCCCCCAGCTCTCCGAGTCAGTTGCCGAAGCAACCTTGCTCACATGGAACAAAACTGTCGGTCAAACCGTCACCCGTGACGAAAACCTCATCGACGTCGAAACCGACAAAGTCGTCCTCGAACTGCCCGCACCCGCCTCAGGTGTGTTGGTAGAAATCATCGAAGCAGACGGCGCGACCGTTGCAGCAGGACAACTCATCGCAAAGATCGACACTGAAGCCGTCGCAGGTGCAGCTGCCCCCGAAGCTACCGCCAGTGTCGCTGCGACTACAGTTGCGGGCGCAGCGCCCATTACCCCTGTCGCAACGCCAACAACAGTCAATGCCGCCTCACCGGCCGCCACTAAAATCATGGCCGAAAAAGGCCTCGGCGCCGTCGCAGGCACAGGCAAAGACGGTCGCATCACCAAAGGCGACGCCATCGCCGCTTCAAATAAAGCGCCCGCATCGAGCATCCCCGCACCAGCCGCAGGTGCGACATTGCCCGCGATTAAAGCGCCGATCAGTGTCGAGAGCATTCTCGCCGACCGCCCAGAGCAACGTGTGCCCATGAGCCGTCTGCGCGCCCGCGTCGCCGAGCGCTTGTTACAATCGCAATCAACCAACGCCATTTTGACCACGTTTAACGAAGTCAACATGGCACCCGTCATGGAAATGCGCAACAAATACAAAGACAAGTTCGAAAAAGAACACGGCGTCAAACTCGGCTTCATGAGTTTCTTCGTTAAAGCCGCCGTCGCCGCTCTCAAAAAATACCCCGTGCTCAACGCCTCAGTTGACGGCAGCGACATTCTCTACCACGGTTATTTCGACATCGGCATCGCCGTCGGCTCACCACGTGGCCTCGTCGTCCCAGTGATTCGCAATGCCGACCAACTCAGCCTCGCCGATATCGAAAAACAAATCGCCGAATTCGGTGCCAAAGCGAAAGACGGCAAACTCACTATGGAAGACATGACCGGCGGCACGTTCAGTATTTCAAACGGCGGCGTCTTCGGCTCCATGCTCTCAACGCCGATTATCAACCCACCACAATCGGCCATCCTCGGCGTGCACGCCACCAAAGACCGCGCAGTGGTTGAAAACGGTCAAATCGTCATCCGACCGATTAACTACCTCGCCATGTCATATGATCACCGCATCATCGACGGCCGCGAAGCAGTACTGGGCTTGGTTGCGATGAAAGAAGCGCTCGAAGATCCGGCACGTTTGTTGTTGGATGTTTGATCAAGAATCATAAAGCCCATCAGGCGGGTTCGCATAGAGTCCGCTGAATGTCGCTCATGGCGACGTTCAGTCTGAAAATTTTAAGATTAAAAAGGAAATATAATGTCACAAACTTTTGATGTCGTCGTTATCGGCGCAGGTCCTGGTGGTTATGTTGCGGCGATTCGCGCGGCGCAGCTGGGTTTGTCTACTGCTTGTATTGAAGGCAATCCGTATGACGATCCGAAGGGTGAGCCGCGTTTGGGTGGCACGTGTTTGAATGTCGGTTGCATTCCGTCAAAGGCGCTGTTGCACAGCTCGCATTTGTTTGAGGATGCGCAGCATTCGTTTGCGGACAATGGCATCACGACTTCTGGCGTGAAAATCGATCCCGCTAAAATGGTGGCGCGTAAAAACGCGATTGTGGACAAAATGACCGGTGGGATTCAGTATTTGTTTAAGAAAAACAAAGTCACCTTGCTCAAAGGCTATGGTGCTTTTGTCAAGCAAGAGGGTGGTTTGACGCAGGTGCAGGTGACGGCTAAAGATGGCAAACAAGAAATCGTCAGTGCGAAAAACGTCATTATTGCGACGGGTTCTAAGGCGCGTCATTTGCCGAGCATTCCTGTGGACAATGTCATGGTGTGTGACAACGAAGGTGGCTTGAACTTCAACACGGTACCGAAAAAACTCGGCGTGATTGGCGCGGGTGTGATTGGTCTAGAGCTGGGCTCGGTTTGGCGCCGTCTGGGTGCTGAGGTCACTGTGCTCGAAGCCATGCCTGCATTCCTCGGAGCCGCCGATGGCTCGATTGCAAAAGAAGCGAAGAAACTGTTTGAGAAACAAGGCTTGAAGTTTGAGCTGGGCGCAACAATTGGTGATGTTAAAACCACCAAAAAATCAGTGACCGTCAACTACACCAAAGCGGATGGCAGCGCGGTCAAAGAAGAGTTTGATAAACTCATCGTCTCGGTCGGTCGCACGCCAAACACTGAGAACTTAAACCTTGAAGCGGTGGGCGTTAAACTCAACGACCGTGGCTTTATCGAAGTGAACCACGACTGCGCCACTGCCGCCGCAGGCATTTGGGCTGTTGGTGACGTGATTCCTGGCCCGATGCTCGCGCACAAAGCTGAGGACGAAGGCGTTGCGGTTGCTGAACGAATCGTGGGTCAAAAGCCACACATCGATTATAACTGCGTGCCATGGGTGATTTATACCAGCCCAGAAATCGCGTGGGTCGGTCAAACCGAAGAAGCGCTTAAGGCTGAAGGTCGCGCGATTAAAACGGGTCAATTCCCATTCATGGCCAATGGCCGCGCACTGGGCATGGGTTCAGCAGATGGTTTCGTCAAAATGATTGCCGATGCGGCCACCGATGAAATCCTCGGTGTGCACATCATCGGTGCGGGCGCGTCAGATTTAATCGCCGAGGCCGTTGTCGCCATGGAGTTCAAAGCGGCGTCTGAAGACATCGCGCGTATTTGCCATCCACACCCAAGCATGTCTGAAGTGATGAAAGAAGCGGCTTTGGCTGTGGATAAGCGCACTTTAAATATGTGATGTAACGTGAAGTGTGCATGCGCTTTTGGCAACACTGGCGCATGCACTTGCGTTATCATGCGGCATTCTTCATTTTAATAAAGAGACGAGTATGAGCATTAAATCCGATAAATGGATACGCCGCCAGTGCGAAGAGCATGGCATGATTGAACCGTTTGAGTCTGGTCAAGTGCGTTTTGTCAACGACCAGCGCATTGTGAGTTACGGCACCTCCAGCTACGGCTATGACATCCGCTGTGCGAATGAGTTTAAGATTTTCACCAATGTGAACAACAGCATCATTGATCCGAAAAACTTCGATCCAAAGTGTTTTGTTGAGCACATTGGTGACACCTGCATCATTCCTCCGAATTCATTTGTGTTGGCGCGCACCGTCGAGTACTTCCGCATTCCGCGCAGTGTTTTGACAGTGTGTTTGGGTAAGTCGACGTATGCGCGTTGCGGTATTATTGTCAACGTCACGCCGTTTGAGCCAGAGTGGGAAGGCTATGTGACACTGGAGTTTTCAAATACGACGCCACTGCCTGCGATTATTTATGCCAACGAAGGCTGCGCGCAAGTCTTGTTCTTTGAATCAGATGAAGTGTGTGAAACCTCGTACAAAGACCGTGGTGGCAAATACCAAGGTCAAACAGGCGTGGTTGTGCCGCGCATGTAACTCATCCTTTGAAGTGATGAGTGCATCGTGAGATGAATGAGCCCTGCGCATTGGCAGGGTTTTTTATTGAGGTGTTTTAATGACGTCTTTTTGGACTTTGTTTGCGCAGATTAACGCAATTATTATTCCCGTTTTTGGCGTGATTATGTTTGGTTATGCTTACGGACGTTTTCGCCCAGAAGCGGCGCCCAAACAAATGGCCGCCCTTAACCCGTTGGTGATGGATTTTTTTACGCCCATGTTGATTTTTGGTGCCATGAGCCAAAAATCGTTTGATATTTATGCCAACGGTTCGTTGGTTTTGGCGGGTCTGTGGGTGATATTTGGAAGTTTGGTGTGCGGTTATCTTGCAGCGTTTGTGTTTCGAGTGCAGATCCGAACGCTGGTGCCCGCTATCATTTA
>CALMCK010000267.1 GCA_937862845.1 uncultured Burkholderiaceae bacterium
CCCAAGAAATCAGCGTGGATGCCGTTGCTCTTTACCGTGGCATTACCGATGTCCGCCCGCCCAAAGTCGACAGTGAAACCATTCAAATTGGCGAACAACCAGCGTGGTTGCCCGTCTCAAAAGAAAAAGTGGAGCAATACCACAACGAAGGAGTGGCGCTCTCGATGAACCTGACCATGCCTGGTGAAGTGGTGAGCATCGATGGTCAAAAACCGAAAAACCTCAAAGGCAACACAGTGGCGGTTAATTTCGTCGACATCGCAGGCAAAAGCGAATACGTGGTTATCAGCAGCCAGAAAAAATCAGTGCCATGGGCCCGTTGGTTGTTCATCGCTTTGGGTCTGCTCCTGATTGCCGCAGCGGTGATGTACCTGTTGAAACGCAAACAAACGCCGAATACGCCCAACTCACCCAAAGCGCCAACACCACCTGCGCCGCCGTATCAGTCAAAGGACGTGACATCGGCCAATGAACCTGTTGATACAAAACACGGTGATGCACCGAAGGCGGATGACACACCAAACAACGATGCGTCGCCGAAGATATAATGACGCAATTTCAAAAATGCCCGCTGGTGACAGCGGGCATTTTTTATGCGGTGCGCGAATGTTGCGGTGACATCAAGCCGTGGCGGCTTCGAGCGGATAGGCGTGCTCGATTAAAAACTGCAATTCTGTTTTGCCTTTCCAGTCATTGCGCTGCATTTGATAAATGCATTGGATGTTGCGCGGTAGTTCGTCAGCATGAAAGAACCAAATTGCGTTGAAGATGCCTTGTGCATTTTGCAGTTTGAGTTTGAGGTGGGCGTCTTTGAGGACGCGTTGTTCGAGCACGGTGAATGTGCCTTCAAATAGTGGTGGGGCGAACCCTTGTCCCCAGACTTGCTGATTGATGGCGTCGACATTTTCGATGGTTAAATCAGATTGCGAGAGCTCGCCATCGGTGAGGATTTGTTTGGTGAATACGTCGGGCTCGGACATATTGAGCACGGCTTCCTCGAAGGCTTCTTTAAATGTTTCATAATGCTCAGCGACGATGGTGAGGCCAGCGGCCATGGCGTGTCCGCCGAATTTAACGATGATTTCGGGCGCGGTTTTATCCACCCAGTCGAGCACGTCGCGCAGGTGTATGCCGTTGATGGAGCGCCCTGATCCTTTTAAGAACTCTTTGCCGTCTGGGGCGAAGACGATGGTGGGGCGATGGTGTTTTTCTTTCAGCCGACCTGCGACGATACCGATCACGCCTTGGTGAAAGTCGGCGTGGGTCACGCAGATGCTGTGTTGCACTTCGACGTTGAGTGCGGATAAGTTGACTTCGGCATCCTCGCGCATTTTTTGTTCAATGGATTTCCGTTCTTGGTTCATCTCATCGAGTTGTTGTGCCAAGTCGTTGGCTTCATTTGGATCATCAGAAATCAAGCAACGTATGCCCAAACTCATGTCGTCCAATCGCCCTGCGGCATTTAGGCGTGGGCCGAGCGCGAATCCCAAGTCAAAGGTGGAGGTTTTGGTGAAGTCGCGTCCCGCGATTTTGAGCAGGGCGGCGATGCCTGCTGACATTTTGCCGGCGCGCATGCGCTTGAGGCCTTGTGCGACCAGCACGCGGTTGTTGTGGTCGAGTTTCACCACGTCAGCGACTGTGCCGAGCGCGACCAAGTCGAGCAGTTCGCTGAGGTTTGGTATGGATTTATCAGAAAAATATCCCCGCGCTTTGAGCGTGGCCCGTGTGGCGATGAGCACGTAAAACATCACGCCGACGCCTGCTAAATTTTTACTCTCAAATCCGCAACCGTGCTGATTTGGATTGACGATGGCCAATGCGGCGGGGGTTTCGTCGGCGGGTAAATGATGATCGGTGATGATGACGGGCATGCCGAGTTCATTGGAACGAGCAACACCGTCGATGCTGGCCATGCCGTTGTCAACGGTGATGAGTAAATCGGGTTTGCTAAAGTCAGGGCTGTTGGCGGCCAGCTCGACGATTTCGGGCGACAAGCCGTAGCCGTACTCGAAACGATTGGGCACGAGAAAGTCCACGTGCGCGCCGAGGCTGCGCAGGCCTTTTAAGCCAACAGCACAAGCGGTGGCGCCGTCGCAGTCGTAATCGGCGACGATGACCAAATGCTTGTGCGCTTCAATCGCATCGGCCAAATGCTGTGCCGCGACATCGATGCCGAGCAACTCGGTGGGCGCGAGTAGGGTGGCGATGTCGAGTTTGGCGTCGTCAATTTGACGGATGCCGCGCGCGGCGAGCA
>CALMCK010000268.1 GCA_937862845.1 uncultured Burkholderiaceae bacterium
CGCGGCATTGCCAAACATCGCATTCGCCGTTTCGCGGCCACGGCGCAAATCCGACTCATCGACCACATCGTCGTGCAACAACGTCGCGCTGTGAATGAACTCAATCACCGCCGCCAAAGTGGTCTGATGCGTGCCCGTATAGCCCAACGCCCGCGCCAACATCAGGTGTATCGCAGGACGCAGCCGCTTGCCGCCCGCATTGATTAGGTATTCAGAGATTTGATTCACCAGCGGTACTTCAGAATGCAGCGCATGGCGGATGGTGTCATTGAGCGCCGCCATGTCGGTGGTGATGGGGGCGAGAAGCTGAGCGCCGGCCACAGGTGTGGGGGTGGCGTCTGGGTGGGATAAGGCGGTATTTGTCATGGGCTCTATTATATATGAGCGCCTGTGATAGGCCTTGTATTTTTGGTGAGAAAGACATGCTTTTGGCTGCCGATGTGCACTGCTTGGCTCAAATACATGCTCTACTTAACGAGGCTCGCATCATTTTCTAATTGATTCACCACCCTAAAACACAACCAGCCGCCGAGCAGGCCAAAAATCACCACACCCAAACCATAGCCCGCAAGTGCACCTGTCGCGCCATACCAGCGTGCGCCGAGCCAGATGAATGGAATCACGCCGAGGGTGGCGCGTCCCCAGTTGAGCATGGTGGAGTAAAACGCAAAGCCGAGGTTGTTAAACGCCGCATTGGCGACAAACAAGGTGCCGTTGAATAAAAAACTCGCTGAGATGAACACGCAGAAAAACACAATCAGCTCGCGCGCTTGACCTTCTGCGCCAAAAATATCCGCGACTTGATGGCGAAACAGCGCCAATATCAGCCATGTCACCGCGACATAAATCAAGGTGACTTTGAGCGATTCGCGCATGGTGGTGCGGATGCGGTCAAAGCGCCCCGCGCCGAAGTTTTGTCCCAAAATCGGCCCAACGGCACCCGATAAAGCAAACAGCACACCGAAAGCCACGGGAATCAAACGGCCAATCACCGCCCAACCCGCGACCGCGTGATCGCCAAACTGTGCCATCGTGCTGGTGACAAATGTGTTGCCGACGGGGGTGGCGACTTGGGTCAAAATCGCAGGCAGGGCAATCGCCCAGTACGCGGGCAGTTCGCGTTTAAAAATAGTCATGCTCGGCTTGTGATACAAACCGTGTACTTTCACCAAACCATGATAACCAATGCCAATCAGCACCAAACGCGAGAGCACATTGGCAATCGCCGCGCCATCCAAACCCAAACCAAAAGTGAAAATAAAAATCGGATCGAGCACTGCCGTCGCTGCGCCTGCGCCGAGTGTGACAAACATCGAGCGCTTTGCATCGCCCAACGCGCGCAGCAGTGCCGACATGCACATGCCGACCGCCATAATCGGCGTGGAGGGCAGGACGATGCGCATAAATCGCACGGCCTTATCTGCCGTGTCGCCTGTCGCGCCCAAAGCGGAGACGATGCTTGGCAGCAGGGGATACAAAACTATGGTCAAAAACGTCATCACTGTGCCCATAATCAGAAGTGACAATCCCGCCAATTCTTTCGCCTCATCGCGCTGGCCTCGACCGAGCGCTCGAGCCGTGAGCGCCGTTGCGGCGATGGACAGACCGATGGCAATCGAGGTGAAAAAGAATAAAAAAGTGCCCGCATAACCGACCGCCGCCGCCAGCTCGCCGTGGCCAAGGCGCGAAATGTAAAAAAGATTTAAAGCATCGACAATAAAAATCGCCACCAAGCCGACCGATGCAGTGGCGGTCATGTCGATGACGTGTTTGAGTGGTGAACCTGTGACGAATTTGCCGAGTGCGGGGGAGGGTTGGGTCATGTGTTTTACAGCTTAAAAGTACTCAAGCGCCTGAGTATCTGAAGCGCTTGAGTGGTGTGGGATGGTGAGGGAGCGTTGTGTGACGCGAGACTCTATGGGTGTGGTGAAGCATGAAGCATGGAACAAAAGCTCACTCAACAGAGCCCATCATCGTTGCTTCTACGTTTAACTCCACCCAGTTAATCGCGCCGAGTCGAATCGTGACGGCGCTTGATGGTGGGATTTCGCCTGTGGGCAGATTGGGTAAATACAACGGAATGTCTGATAGGCGGATGAGGTTTTCTTTAATCACAATGCCGTTGACCTCAAGAAACCCAGAGTCCGTCATGCGCTGCGCGACCCACTGCAGACACCAGTAGCGCTCCATTTTGTTTTGTTGCTCGTTATAGGCTTTGTATTTTTCATCGAAGGTGCTCATGCGTTTGAGCAAATCGATTTCTTTGGCCTTAAACGGTGCTTGCATCGGCGCAGTCACGCCGTGCTCGATGACCGCACGCAGTTGCATTTGATTGAGTAAATCAGCGTAGCGACGCAGTGGCGAAGTGGACCACATATAGGCGGGCACGCCCATCGCGAGATGGGGTGAGGCATGGGTGGTGGTGCGCACGCCCATTGGGCTTTGTGAGCGAAACAGCGCGGGGACATTATGTGTGTCGAGCATTTGCGCCCAGCGCACATTGGCGAAAATCATCCATTCAGACACGATTTTATCAATCGGCGAGCCGCGTTGGCGTTGGGTGATGCAGATGGGTTCATCGCCTGTGAGTGGCGATGGTGCGTTTTCGATGACAAATGAGAAGTCGGCGCGGTTGTTGTTTTCTGGCTTACCGCGCACCAAGTCGCGTTGGGCAGACAGCACTTTGCCTGCTTGCCAAAGGATTTTGAGGGCGTCGCTTTGTGGATAGTCGCTGCGCTCGCCTTCTAAATCTTCGATGCTCAATTGCAACGCGGGCACATCGTGGCGCAGATTGTCGGCCACACGCACGCGCTCGACGCGGGTTTCGATGTCGGTCAATGCGGTTTCAAATGTGTCTGCCTGCGAATTAAACGTGACGTAAATTGACACGACAGGCTTGACCGTGGCCGCGTCCAAGCTGAACTCTGCGACCCAAGCATCGGGCAACATGGTGATTTTTTCACCCGGTGTGTACATGGTTGACATGCGTGCGACGGCGTGCACATCAACAGCATCATCGCGTGACGCGGATAAAGTCGGTGCGGCAATGTGGACGCCAATGCGATAACGCTCGGTGTCGAGTTGAACCACAGAAAACGCATCGTCAATTTCGGTGGTGAAACTGTCGTCGATGGAAAACACCGCAATGGATTCGTTGAGCGGTAAGCTGCTGGCGTCAAAAACGGGTTGTGGCAAATCAACATTCACACCCTGTGGATAATGCTCGGCGATGAATGAGCTGCGATGATAATCAAACGCAGAAGTGAATGCACCCGCGTGCAACAGCAGCGCGGGAATGCTCAAGTGCATTTGCTCGGACGCAGCGAGCACGGCTTTATAGGCCATGTCATTGGCGTTTTTTTTCTGAACGATGGCGTCACGGATTTTCAGGATGTCGTCGGGGCAACGACCCGCGACCAGCTCGTCGGTCCAAATCGCTTGTTGGCGCAGGCGCTCTTCTTTTTTAGCGATGGCGACCAGTGCGATGTCGACCTGTTCGCGCGCTTGTTTGGTGAACTGACCCCTGCCTTTTTTACCAAAATAAATCGGCGCATGGTGCAAAGCATGCCACATCGCCGCTTGCTCGATGAAATTGGCCGACTCGCCAAAATACTCACGCGCCAAAAACATGAAGTCAAACACCTCATCGGGCGCGCATTCCCAGATAAACTCCAAATCGGCTTGTGCGGCGGCCAGCTCAATCGCCTCGACGGCTTGCAGTGCGCTGAGATTGTTGGGCAGTGCAGCAGAGGTCTGCAGCAATATGTCTTTGGTTTTGACTTTTTGCAGCGACGAGCCAGCACCTTTGACATGCATGTGGCTGTCTTTTTGTTCCATGACTTGCGCCACAATGGGTTTGCCTGATTGCTCGTAAAAAACGTGGGTCATGATGGGCTGCGTGTGATTGAAAGAGGGCGCATTTTAACACAGGTACCACTTCACGCTCATTCATAAAACACCCTGTGAAAATACGCTTTCTGTGATTAAAATGGTGTTTTGTGCGGCGTGTCATCAATGTGCGTCCAATCAGCAACGGCACGATGCGATAAAATCATTTCAAATACAACGAGTAAGGAGTTTCTATGAGCAGCAAACCGACATTTCACTGGGACGATGTGCTTCTGCTGCGCGAGCAGCTCACCGAGGAGGAGCGCATGGTTTGGGACGCTGCCACTGCATACGCGCAGGAGCAGCTCAAACCCCGCGTGCTCAATGCCTTTCGCAATGAGTCCACCGACCCGGAGATATTTAGAGAAATGGGCGCGCTCGGCCTGCTCGGCGCGACGATGGCACCAGAATACGGCGGCGCGGGCTTGAGCGACGTGTGCTATGGCTTAATCGCTTATGCGGTTGAACAAGTAGATTCAGGCTATCGCTCAATGATGAGCGTGCAAAGCTCGCTCGTCATGCTGCCGATTGAAAAATTCGCTAACGAAGCACAAAAACAAAAATACCTGCCCAAACTCGCCACAGGCGAGCTCATCGGCTGCTTTGGTCTGACCGAGCCCAACCACGGCTCCGACCCAGGCAGCATGCAGACGCGCGCCCGTAAAGTCAACGGCGGCTACAGCATCAGCGGCCAAAAAATGTGGATCACCAACTCACCCATCGCCGACGTGTTTGTCGTCTGGGCCAAAGACGACGAAGGCGAGATACGCGGATTTATTCTTGAAAAAGGCTGGCAAGGATTAACCGCACCAGCCATACACGGCAAAGTCGGTCTGCGCGCCTCCATCACTGGCGAGATCGTCATGGACGAAGTGTTTGTGCCAGAGGAGAATGCATTCCCCGACGTGCGCGGCCTCAAAGGACCATTCACCTGCCTGAACTCCGCCCGCTACGGCATCAGCTGGGGCGCGCTCGGCGCCGCGACAGACTGCTGGCACACCGCGCGTCAATACGTGCTCGACCGACATCAGTTTGGCCGACCACTCGCCGCCAACCAACTCATCCAAAAGAAACTCGCCGACATGCAAACCGACATCACGCTCGCACTGCAAGGCTGCCTGCGACTGGGTCGCCTGAAAGAAGAAGGCAAAGCCGCCGTCGAAATCACCTCCATGATGAAACGCAACTCCTGCGGCAAAGCCCTCGACGTCGCCCGGCTCGCCCGCGACATGCTCGGCGGCAATGGCATCGCAGACGAATTCGGCGTTGCACGGCACCTGGTCAACCTGGAAGTGGTCAACACCTACGAAGGCACACACGACATCCATGCACTGATACTCGGACGC